>CAINDV010000165.1 GCA_903847485.1 uncultured Verrucomicrobiota bacterium | reverse complement strand
TGGAAACGCCTGGCGTGGTAGGGCGAGGCTTCTGCCGAGCCTCAACGACAGCGGCAATGATCCTATCGGACGGCTCGGCAGGAGATCGCCCTACCACGCCAGGCGTTTTCATACACACTCTAAGTGGAAGTTAGACAGCGGAGTGATGGAAACCACGCCCCAGGGCGGCATCTTCTCGAAGGAAGAGTTTACTAACTGCCAGTTACACGTCGAGTGGGCGACTACCGCCGCCTGAAGCGCGACGGTCCCAGCACGGCACCGCACGAGGGAGGGACCGCACTTACTGCGGCTTGGCCTGATAGAAGCGGGAAGCAAACGAACGCGCTTCGCCATCGAACGAAAACACGAGGCCATCCAGCGCGGTGTTCGTTGCCACTGCCTCCCAGACGACAAGATTCGTCGAAGCCAGCGTGACCCACGTCGAACCGGTGGGCGCATGGAATTGCCAGAGCGTGCCCAATGACACCGGGGTGAATACGTCGCCAAGGACGAACGCGCCGTTAATCAGAACCAAGCCGCTCGCCGGTTGATTGCTGGAGAGGGTCGCGAGGGTGCTGCTGCCATAGACGAAGTTGGTGTCCGCCGTCAAAGGGACTTCGCCGCCGGCCGCTCCCGGCAAGACGCGAAAGGCGAGGGCACAGGTCGCGCCATTCGTCAGGGGCGTGCCAAGTGAGGTGTAAGCCAGGAGGCGGAACATGCCGGGCTTGTCGGGCAGGGCGTTGGCCCCGTCCACCACCACGCCGGGAGTGCCGACGGCGAACTGCGCGCCGTCACACGCCAGTCTGGTGGCGTCGAACAGGATGTCGCATTGCACCCCGGCAAGGTTCGTCGAGGGTTGGACTAGCACCGGCAACCGGATGCTCTGGCCCGGCCCCGCCCCGCCAACGGGCAGGGCTACCTGCACCTGAGCGTGGCTCGTCGAGACCCAGACCAGACCAAGGCCGCCGAGGAGGAGAACGAGTCGCTTCATGGCAGCCTTACGGTTGCACGCCATAGCGGGCGTAGGCATTGATAGCATTGTTCTGGTTGGGAGCCAGCGTCAGCGGGACGGTGACGGTAACCGTGGTGAGCGTGTTCGTGGGAAAGCGCAGCACGATACTGTTGGTGAAAGGGGTGCCGTTATCCGGGGCTGCCACCACCGTCACTGGCACATCTCCCAGGAAATTCTCGCCGCGCAGGCTGAAGTTCTGAACGAGATTGGTGCCCGCCGGCAACGAGACAGTCACGGCCGACAAGGTTGCCGGGTCAATCGCCTGGCCCGCTGCGTTCACAAAATACAGGCGTGGGTTGTTGGGTGGGAAAACGAACATGGATCTTCCTATGCTGGAAGAGCCGCCGACCAAGCTCAAGGATATGCTCTGCGGTGGGCAATCCACCCGGATTCGTCCTCCAGCGGCCCCATTGTTAACAGTTGAAACATCCAAGGTTCCATTGCCTGACACCACCGGTGCCACGACTCGGATGCCTCCGCCAGAACCGGTCCCGGTATATTCGCCGCCCCCTTGAGGGACGCCATAACCGTTCCCGCCGCGGGATCGAATCGCCCCCGTGATGCGTACTGCAGACGACGAAGAAAGTAGAATCGCGCCTCCACCTCCCCCGCCAGAGCCCGGACCAATGGTAGTGGAATAACCAGCGCCCCCGCTGCCGCCGAGCAACGGTACGAGCAACAGATTTCCGTAGTTAAAATTACCGCTGCGATTCGGAGGATTATATTGGGCACCAGGACTAACCCCGCCCCCCGGGCCCCGCCCCGCGCCTGCGGGCTGACCAGCCAGCGGTGCCGAACCTCCCGCGAACCCGCCTGGCCCAGCGGCGCTATACGCCGCAAGATACTGGCTGTTCTGGCCGCTCACATCAATAGATCCAGTGATGACGATATCTCCTTGCGCCAGGAGGTACACCGGCGTGTTCAGGGAATTGGGCAGGAACGTCAACGTGGCGTTGCTGGCCACCGTGATGGTGGTGCAGTTGAAGATGCCGTTGGGCGGCATCGGCAAGAGGGTGTTGTTCGTAATGTTGAGCGGCCCATAGGAGCCGTCGCTGCCGGAGTCAAACGCTCGCGCGGATGTGGCAACGAGAGTCAAGCCTCCGATTAGTGCCGTGATAGTAATATTATTTTTCATTTTTGATTGTGTTTTTTGATGTGTGTTTGATTTGGTCGAACTCGATGAAATCGTCTCGCGGGAGCTTCTTTCAAACCCCGGCTCCGGTAGGGCGGCGCTCCTGCGGCGCCGCCGGCAAAGTGGAGCGCCGACATTCTTGTCGGCGTGGTGTAGATGTGCGCCCCACACGCCGGCAAGAATGCCGGCGCTCCGCCCTCGCGTAGGACCGGCCTCCCTTTCCCATGTCGTCTCACCGTGCTGGAACGAGAGATTGGGAGCGTTCTCATTGGAAGCGGACAGACACAGGTGGCGTTGCCACAAAGACTGCGGCGTTGGCCGGATCAAAGGTGCTGGCAAAGACCGTCACCGGTGGAGAAGCCACAAAGACTGCGGCGTTGGCCGGATCAAAGGTGCTGGTAAAGACGGTCACCGGTGGAGAAGCCACAAAGACCGCCGCATTGGCGGGATCAAAGGTGCTGGTAAAGACGGTCACCGGCGGACCGGCCACGAAGACTGCCGCGTTGGCGGGATCAAAGGTGCTGGTAAAGACCGTGAGCGGTGGGGCGGCTGAATACCACCCGTAAGGCACGAGCAAACAAGGATGAAGCGGATCGGTTTGATCCCGGAGTTCAGTCGCGTCGTCCACGCCGTCGCCGTCGGTGTCCGCGTTGCTGGGCGAAAGCCCAAATTGCCAGACGCGCCAGTTGGGGAGCACGCCATCGTCCGAGCTGACCACAGCTTCGTTCACGGTGCCGAGGTTCGCGCGGCCGAGAATGGCATCCTTGACGAGGTTCTGGTCGCTCAGGTTCACCACGCCGTCCAAGTTCACGTCGGCCAAGCCCGCCGCCGTGCCACGTAGCGGCATGGCGCCACTAACGTGCTTTCCCACCGCCAGCAGGTCCAGCACGTTGAGTTGATTCGAGCCGATGGCATCGCCCCACAGGCGGAACGTCGGGGTTCCGCCGAGCACCGTCACGAAGCAAGGGCCGTTGGTGATCATCCCAAAGGCGTTCGAGGCCACCGCCTGAAAAGGACAGGCCGCGGTGTTCGTGGACGCGATGACGGCCAGCGTGTTGGTCGCGAGGTTGGGAATGGGGACCCCGTTCGACAGCCAGAAGTAGTTCAGCGGCGCGGCCCCGTCGGCGATGGCGCGCAGATTGACGACCTGCCCGGCTGGGACGGTATAGGTGTAATTCGTGCTCAGCCAGATAGGTGCCTCGCTGGCCACGAGGCTTCCGGCCTGCGCCAGAACGCCGAGGCCCAGGAGCGCAAACAGTCGTTTTGTCGCTCCGCAAATTAGGGAGACTTGATTGTGTGTCATGTTCACCGGCGAGGACTTTATGCTTCCGCGCCCGGAAGGGCGAGAACTTTTAAAAACTTTTTCTCCCGCCAGAAACTCCAGAAAGAGTGTCTGACCAAAGTTCAGGCCAGACGACCGAACTGGAACGCGGCGCGAGCGCTCCCCATGTCCGCTCCAAAATTCGGGTTGAATAAGAGGAACACGGTTGCGGAGATAGTTTGTTTTCCGCCGCCAGTCGGCTACGCTCCCGTCCGCTTCGACCACCATGAATGTTCAAATCGCTGTTTTGTGTGACGCCGCCACCGATGACCACGGCAAGCTCAATCTCTTGGGCGCGTTCGACACCATCATCACGCCGCAATTGCCGGCGGTGCATCCGCAATGTTCCATCGCCTTGCGCGCCACGTTCATGTCCGAAGACGAGGGCCAGCACCGGCTGCGACTGGCGTTTGTGGACGCCGACGGCCGCAACGTCATGCCGCCCATGGACATCCCGGTCCAGGTGCAAATGCCGGAGGACGCCCATTTCGTCACGCGCAATTTCATCATCAACATCCAGCAGATGAAGTTCGCGCAGGCGGGGCTTTACTCCATTGACGCCTTTCTGGATGACACGCTGGCCATCGGCATGCCGTTGCTGGTGAAGTTCCGCCCGCCCCAACCGCCGCCGATCTCCGGCGACGAATGGAAAACGCAGGGCGCCTGACCGCGCGTCACTTCACCGCGTCGAAGACCGGGACGTAAGCCACCTCGAAGTAGTCCGGCAGTTTGGCCTGCTTGAGGTCGCCGGCCCAGTCGCCGATCTCCTCGGTGAGTTTGATAAATTCCGGCACCTGGCACACGCCGCCCGCGCGGCTTCGCCAGGCTTCCTTGCCGTCCACGTAGAAGAGGTATTCCTCTGGCAGCCAGCGCAGGCCGAACGTGTGCCAACCCTCGCTGACGCCCTCGACCTTGAACTTCGTGCCCACCGACTTGTGCTCCTTGCCGTAGCCACCCCAGCGGAGAGGTTGATGGTCAACTGCCCGTCGCGCCAGGGCATCTTGATGACGTCAATGTCGATGCCGTAGCGGCCAGCAATTCTCAAGATGGCCATGTCAACCCCCGCCCGGTGAGGGCACCCGACCTACAAGGGTGAGCGCACCCGGCCTCTCTTGTAGGCCGGGTGCCATCGCCCGGCGGCCCGATCTGGTCCATAATGAGCAGGCCAAGCGACCGGGGCGCGGGACCAGACCGATGAACCGGTTTCCGTTCATCCCGGCGCTTCGGCGCTGGGTGGATGAGTTCATTGGAAGAATGGCTGTCCCGGACCAGACTCAGAACTCCTGACCCGAGGAAGTAGCATGGGCCGCCCGGTGAGGGAACCGGGCCTACAGAACCGCGCCTATGTAGTCCGGGGCCCCTGACCCGGCGGTCTTGGACTCAGCTCTTTTCCTTGCCAGTTGCGGATTCGTGCTCACGGCTCAGGAGTTCTGAGACTGGTTGGCAGCGGCGTCCCTTCCCCGGCGCTCAAGCGCTGGGCTGGGCGAATGTCGTTCATCCCTCCGGGACTTGGCCGAACGGCTGCACAAGCTGATTCGCACCGAAATAACAGCCAAGATTGCCCTTCCATGAGGGTAGGCACCTGCTAGAATGGCGCCGGTTTTTCCGTCCATTACAGCCATGAAAACTATTGCGATCCTCACTGTTGCCGCCGCCGGCTGGCTCGCCAGCGGGCCGCTCGCCCACGCCAACCATCCCAGCCTCCCCGGCTCGGCTACCAGGCCGCCCGCCGCCACTAACCAGCCCATCGCCTGGTCTGACCTCGGTGCCAAAGCCACCGCCCAATACTCCGGCGACGGCCTCACCGTGGCCACTGCTGCGGATGGTGCGGTGCGGCTGCGCTGCGCCTTCCAGAAACTGGAAGGCGAGGTCACCCGCGAGGGACTCTGGCTCAATTCCACCGTCCCCGGCGCGGCGGCCAGCCGCTTCCGCGTGGTGGCCGAGCGCGTCGGACGCGACGGCGCGGAATGGAGCGCCGGCATTTTTGCCGGCGTGGAGATTGGGCAGCCGACGATCTCGCCGACAAAAATGTCGGCGCTCCAAAGCGTCGTTGGCGAGGCGAGCGCATTGCCCCGCGCGGGCCAGGTGGAAGTAGTGTCGCCAGTGGCCCGCTTCGTCCGGCCCGGCTTGACGGAGGAATACTCCGTGAGCGTAGACGGCGTGCGGCAGGATTTCATCGTGGCGCAACCGCCGGAGGGCGCGGGACAATTGCGGGTGGCACTGGAAGTCACCGGGGCGAGCGTGCAACCGCAGGCGGAAGGCACCCGGTTGGTGCTGGCGGGTTCTGGGCGCAAGATCGCTTACAGCCGGCTGCGCGTGACGGACGCGAACGGCAAGGAACTCCCGGCGCGGATGGAAGTCGTAGCGGCGTCTCGGCAGAGCGCCACTATGGTGGAAGGAGAAGATGGCGGCGGTCTGCCGACGCGCCGCTATGAGCAGTTGGCCGTCTTGGTGGACGATGCGGACGCGGTTTATCCGGTGCGGATTGACCCAACCTTCAGCGACGCGAACTGGGTCAGCCTGGGAGGCATCCCTGGGGCGGACTATGGTATCGAAACTGCGGCGGTGGACGCCAGCGGCAACCTTTACATCGGCGGCATGTTCAGCGTGGTGGGAGATGTCCTGGCCAACTGTGTGGCCAAATGGGACGGGAGCAGTTGGTCAGCGCTTGGCCAG
>CAINDV010000164.1 GCA_903847485.1 uncultured Verrucomicrobiota bacterium | reverse complement strand
CGGCAGCACCTACGCCGAGCGGGTGGACCAGGTGGATGCCAACGACCGCTACAACGTCGCCAATATTACCTCCACCGCCTTTGGCAACCTGAACCATCGCGGGGCTTACAATGGGCCGTTTGACCCCGCTGCCACAGCACCCTATACCATCATCCCCAACCTGCCCGCCGCCCGCGACCGGCAAACCGTGGATCTGGGCTGGACGGCGCAGAACGCCGTGAACCTGGATGTGAGCACGGCCTTCTACCAACTGTCCCTTAACCCCGGCATCAACTTCGCCGTCACCGAGCGGCTCTCCCTGTGCCTGACGCCGAAGCTCTCCCTGAACATCGTGGATGTCTCCGCGAACCGCTCGGAAACCTTCTATCAAACCCAAGGCGGCGTGAACACGACCCTGTTTCAGCGGTACGACCAGGTCAGCCAAACCCAGGTTTCCTTCGGCTTGGGAGCCACCGTCGGCGCGAACTATGATCTGGGCAAAGGCTGGTTCACCGGCGTCTCCGCCGGCTACGACTGGGTCACGGACAAAGTGAATTTCACCGTCGGACCGAACCAGTTGGCGGTGAATGCCAGCGGATGGGTGGTGGGCTTATCGATCGGAAGGAATTTCTGAGGCGTGTGGTGACACTTCGGAATTTAGCGCGTATGCATCAGGAGCACGCAAAGCGGAGCGTATGGCACAGAAATGCCATACCACACGTTAGTGTTCTTCTGTGCCTTTGGCATTCGCGCATTCATACGCATCAGATTAGAGATTTCGCTCTTGCACCATTCGTCGGCTATATGCTGGGCCGGATCATTCTGTTCACAGCGTCTTTGGGCGGCTTGCCTCTACTTGCTGAGACGCAACCGGTGCCATTTGCCCCGTTCTTCTTTGTCGAACAGCCGGTAGCCGTAGCGGTTGGAGAGCAATCAAGGTCGCATGTGTTCTACATTAACGGAAGGGGTTTCCGTCAGAGTTATGAAAAACGCGGCACCGCGCTGCATCGCGTAGTCGAGCAGACGATTGACGCTAAGGCGGTCGAGTCGCTCCTTCGCAAATTGATCGCGGCGGCAAAGACCGACGTATTTGATCTGCTGCCTTCGGACAAGGGTGATGTAATTGGGAAAACCGAACTGCAGATTATCGTCGCATTCTCTGAATCACGCGTTGACCAGCATTGGGAGCGTGGGCGGCGTTTAACCGGTCAAGTCGCGACTTTGTTGCAGGCGGTGCAGGCACTCGAGTCAAAGTCGGCAATTCCTCCGTCTAAAACAGGTGCCTATCTTCGCGCGGTTCTGACATCAGACGCGCCGCCGGTTGGTCGCCAAAGCGCCTCGCCAGTTTACGATTTGCGAACCGCATCTGCCAGCAAGTGCATCTTGCTGTCCCGTGCGATAGAGAATCCTTGTCTCCTTGTACCTGTCCCCGCCGGGCGGAACCCATTTAGTGCCTTTATTGGCTCATTTTCGACAGGTGATTATCTAACACTTCAAGTTTCCAAACATCTTTTCACAGTAAGCAGTTTTGCGGTAACAACTGAATAAACCACGTCACCCGCCGTGCGCCAAAAGTAACTGTTACCCGCGGAGGGGATTCGTTGTGCCAAAAGGGGTGTTACCCAGTGGCGCATGTTTTGTTGGTTAACTGTGCTTTGCCCAAGGACCCTATCACGGCTGTCAAGCCGCCCGCGAAACGG
>CAINDV010000163.1 GCA_903847485.1 uncultured Verrucomicrobiota bacterium | reverse complement strand
ACCAACCTCTGGGCCAATCGCATTGCGGGCGATGAAAAGTTGCCGCGCGAGAAGCGCGTGACCCGCATCACTCAGAAGTTGCCTGTCCCAGGTCCTCACCCCTCAGGCCTCTTCGGTCCGGTGCAGTTGCTTCTGACGCAGTAATGCTTGGCTAGAATCAGATAAATCGCCCTTGACCTACCAATCATGAAAGACAAAATCAACCCATGAAACACATAAATCAATCTCCCACTCCCGTTCGCCACTGTCCGAGCCTTTGCGTCTTGCTTCTGGCGCTGGTTCATTCCACTTCCTTCGCCGCCGAGAAATGGCTTGATGAGTTCAACGTCGTGGACATCGCCAGTGGTTATTCCGACTCGCGGCCGAACAAATCCATTTCGGACAAGCCGCTCTCCGTGGGAGGTGTCGTTTTCAAACGCGGAGTTGGCACCCACGCTCCGAGTTCCGGCTCGTTCATGACCGATGGGAAATCCCCGCTGCGATTCACGGCCAAGGTGGGGGCCGACGATGCGGCCGGTCGCGATGCGAGCGTGGTGTTCCAGGTTTTCGGCGATGGCAAGAAACTCTTCGACAGCGGTCTGGTGCGCAAAGGTGATCCCGCGAAAGACGTGGATGTTGATCTGACGGGACACAAGCGGATCGAATTGCGTATCACCGATGGCGGAAATGGAAATACCTTTGATCACGCGAATTGGTGCGACGCGCGCTTCGTGTATGCCGATTCTCCACCGCAACTGGTGTTACGCTGGACGCTGGAACTGCCGCATTTCTCCGGTGAGGCACCCGCAGCACCCTCCAAGTCCACCGCGGTCACCAGTCCTAACGGGAAAGTTGCCGCCCATGTGGGAGTCTCCGGCGGGCGTCTCGTCCTGGCCGTCCGACGCGATGGCAAAACCGTGCTCGAGCCTTCGCCGCTCGGCGTCATGGTCGATGGAGTGGATCTCGGTGACAACGTCGAAATCGGAACATTGGAAACCTACACCACTGACACCACTTACCCTGATCCCCGGGGGCCGGGTTCGCTGCAGGATCAATGCAAGGGAGTGAAATTATCGCTGCGCCCGAAAGGATCGACCATCTCTTGGACTCTCGATGTCCGCGCCTACGACGACGGCGTGGCGTGGCGCTATCTTGTTCCAGGCAGCGGCACCCGCAAGGTCACCGGCGAAGCCACCTCATTCGTGCTGCCGGAGGGAGCCATCTACTGGAGCCATCACAACACGGTAAACTACGAGGGCAATTTCCTTTCGTTCACCGCAACCGGCAGCGCTGCAAGCAAACTGGTGACCATGCCTATAACCACCGAGCTGCCCGATGGCGGATTCGCATGCCTCACCGAGGCGAACATTATCGGCTACAGCGGAATGACCATCGGTCCGCGTGGCCGGATTCTGACCGGAATCTTCGAAGACGACACGAAAGGTTGGAATCTCCGAGGAAACATCGCCACGCCATGGCGCATCGTCATCGCGGTGGACAGCCTCGATGCGTTAGTGAACCAGAGCATTGTCTACAACGTTTCGCCGCCGCCGGATCCCAAGCTGTTCCCCAAAGGCAAAGACACCGACTGGATCAAACCGGGCCGCGCCTTCTGGACCTGGGGCTTCGGCGGGAATGAGAGCGCGAAGTGGGAACTCATTCAAGGCTTCGTGGACGACGCAGCCTCGCTCAACTGCCCATACTACGTCATCGACGATCCCTGGCGTAATGAGAAAATGGGCTGGCATCGCGACGGCAAGGACGAGTGGGCCAGTCTCAAGGAATTCTGCGCTTACGCCGCCAAGAAAAACGTGAAGATCATGGTTTGGCAACATACCGGTCCCATCCGTGATCTCGCCGCCCGGGAGGAATTCTTCCGCAATGTTTCGGAAGCAGGTGCCGTCGGCGTGAAGATCGACTTCATGGATAACGAGAGCCAGAACATGCTCGAATTCTACCGCTCCTGCCTCGAAGTCTCCGCACGCCATAAGGTCATGATCAACTTCCACGGTGCATACAAACCCGCTGGCGAGGAACGCACGTGGCCGCATTGGATGACGCGCGAGGCGGTCTTGGGCATGGAGAATGGCAGAGGCATCCAGCGCCAGACCTTCGCAGCCCTGCCATTCACCCGCTACGTCACGGGTCCGGCCGATTTCACTCCCACGGTCTTCCGTCCTGGCCCGATGGGAAATTCCACCGCCGGCTCGCAACTGGCGATCGCTGTCATCTACGCTTCACCGATTCACCACTGGGGGGACAGCGCCAAGACCTACAACGCCCAAGGCCCCGAGGTGCTGGACTTCATCCGCAACAAACCTGCCGTATGGGATGAAACCAGAATCCTGCCCGGCAGCAAGATCGGCGAAGCTGCGCTGATGGCGCGTCGCTCCGGAGAAACCTGGTATGTCGCCACGATCAACGGCACCGATCAGGATATGACCCATGAAATCAAAACCAGCTTTCTAGCGGCAGGCAAGTGGGACGCGGTTTCGTTCTCTGATGTTCCCGGCGACAAGACCAAGCTTACCGTGAACAAATCCTCCGTCACCAGCGCCTCGGCGGTTAACGCCCGCATGGCTCCGGGTGGTGGATTTGTCATGGTGATCCGCCCCGCTAGATGATTGTGCGAACATGTCGTCCCAACCAACATCTATGCCACCAACCCTGTCCAGACCCCATTCGTGTCCCAACTCGGACGTACAGTCTGGCGGCCCTACGTTGTCCCAGGTCCTCACCCCTCCGGCCTCTTCGGTCCGGTGCAGTTGCAACTGACGCAGTAATGCTTGGCTAGAATTAAATCAATTGCCTCATTGCCTTATTTATCATGCTCAATGTCAATTCACCCATGGAGTGTAGAATAGTTTGAAAGAAAGGAACTAAACTTATGAGACTACGGCTGGTTAGGATTTGCGGGATAGGGGGATTTCTTATTGCTTTGTCGAACGTCCGGTGTCCGGCGCAGGAAGTTACAGTCGGGAAAGAGTGGAAGTCGGAACCACCCGCCGACTGCCCGTTCGAGGCCTCGGATGCTGTCGCGGGCATCTTTTTTACCGGAAGAAACAAGACATACACAGGTGCCGACACATGGTATCCGTCATGGGCGTCGGATGACCGGCTGTATTCGCCATTCACCGACGGGAGAACCAACGGTGTGTTCTCGGGTTCCGGTTATAACTTCGAAGAATTGAAATCCCCCGTGACCGGTTTTGCTGTGATCGAGGGAAACGATCCTACCGCCCTGAAAATCACCTGGGCCGGCCTGATCCCCCACGAGCCGTTCCCTTATGGCGGCCAGTATCCCTGCGGCAGTTTGGTCTATAACGGTGTCTGGTATTACGGAACGTACTGCCTGGACTGGCATAAGGATCCGTGGGACGTAATGGGGCCTTTTGTGGGATTCAATATCTCGAAGGATTTCGGGCAGAGCTGGCTTTCCGAGCAGCGCACTGCCTTGAATCCGATTTTTGGCGAGTCCGCGAAAGATGGCCGCGCTGTGAAGATGTTCAAGTTTCAGGACAAATACGCGAAATCAGAGTATTCGAAGGGCAAGGCCGGCGCCAAGGTCAGGATCGGGGCGCCGCATTTTGTTGATTTCGGAAAGAACATGGAGCATTCGCCCGACGGCCATGCCTACATGGTGGCGCATGGTGCGACGCGTCCTGATTCCTTCAACAGTTGGGTGACCGGAGACCAGGTATACCTCTTGCGGGTCAAGCCGAGCCCCGAAACGATGAATGATCCCTCCGCCTGGGAGTT
>CAINDV010000162.1 GCA_903847485.1 uncultured Verrucomicrobiota bacterium | reverse complement strand
CTGGCGAAGAGGTCGCGCGCCTTCACCGGGTCGTCCACGATGGCCAGCTTGACGTAGAAGCCGTATTTCTTGAAGAACACGCTGCCTTCGTTCGGCTCCAGGCCGTTGTTGGCGGTGATGATCGGCGCCCAGCCTGGCCAGATGTTGATCGGGAACTGGACGATGAGCTTGCCGTCCTTCATCGGCTTGTCGTAATCGCTGACGCCGCTGACAGGCGGGATGGCGGAGCCGTCCACGAGCGAGACGGCCTTGTCGCCGGCGAGCAGCTTGTTGGCGACATCGGAAGCCGCCGGTGGCGTCGCCGGTGGCGGTGTGGGCTTGCTGGCGGCGGCCAGGTCGCGCTTCATTTTCTCGGTGTCAATGGACACGGTCCCGGACCTGCCGGAGGGGGCGATCTTATCCCACCAGCGGTAGGCGCCGAAGCCAGCGAAGGCTAGGAGGAGGATGGTTAGAACGATTTTGCCACGAGCTGTCATAGGTTTGTTTTGTTGAGGTTAATGGAGATCAAGTGAGGCGTCGAAAAATCGGAAGGAACGGCGTTCTTGGTGCGCAGCGAGAGCAATCGTAGTCTGGCAAACAGGATAGTCTCAGGTTCATTCATGGGTTCGACGCCGTTTCAATTCTTGGTGGAATATCTGCACCAGCAATGCCCTGTCTCTGGCTACGACGCCATATAGCCAGCACCAACGCCACCGCTCCCAGAATCAGCGGGGCGAGGAAAAACCACTTGGAGTCGAGGGTCCAGCCGTGACCGTTGACCGTGCGGGAGTAGGTAATGTGCATCCGCATCCCCAAGCTGCCGATGCCCAAGGCCACCAGCGCCAGGACAACGGAAGCCCAGAAGCGGTTCGGCGCAGGCCGCAGGCCAAATCTTATGGCCAGCGCAGCGCAGACCACACTTGCCACCAAGAAGGCAGCGGCGATGCCGACTAAAATGAAGAAGTAGGTCATGTCTGGATACGGCGTGCGGAGGCACCGGAGCAAAGTTACGACGACTTCACAGCTTCAGAGCTTCGCGGACAACGTCCGACAGAGTTCCCTCGGTGAGCGTGATGTGGCTGCCGGAAGCCACCAGAGCGTCCACCAAGTCCAACACTTGGCGGCGCTCGTTCCAAGTTTGGAAGGCCTGGGCCAATCGCGTGGCATAAGCCTGAGCGGCTGCTGCGGTGCCCGCGTGCTGGCGAACACGCGTCACCGCAGCGTCGAGTTTCTGGTCACGCTCTGAGTCGGTCGCCGCGCCCGCTTGGCCGAGCAGTTCGTGGATACGCGCTTCCTCCGCCGACGCGAGATGACCATCGGCATACATCGCCATGACAAGCAGGTCGGTCAAAGCAGCCACCTGCGGCTCGGAAAGACTTCTTAAGTTCATGGCTGGCAAAGCGATTCCCGACGGACCTCACTCCGCGATCTTCTGCTTCTCCACCGTCTTGCCGGCGGTGGGCGTGGCCGCGACGGCGGCGTCTGGCTGCACCATGCCCATCTTCTTCTTGTATTCCTGAAAGAGCATGGAGCCGCGGGCCTTACGCATCTCCTGCTGGCGGGCGACCCCGGAGCCCATCTCTTTGGCCAGGTCGAGCGTGGCGCGCATCTGGCCTTCGCCACCGGCGGCAGCCTGGCGGAGTTGCTGCATGGATTGTCCCATCTCGCCGCCCATCATGCCCTGCAACTCGGTGATCGAACTCTTCATCATGCCGGCGAGGTTCTCCAGCGAACGGCCGATGGCGACCTTGGCTTTGACCGTCTCGAACTCGCGCTGGAACTTCTGAATCTCGCGCAGGCTCTGGCCAATGATCTGAGTGTTCTGTTGGTAAAGCTCTTCCAAGCTCTGAAGCTGAACCTGGTTTTCCTTTAGGTCGGCTTCGAGCGTGGCCAGTTCCTCGGCGTAGTGCGCGCCATTGGCCTCATCGTTGGCGGCGGCGGCGGCTTGGAGCATACCTTGCAGATCGTCGCGCTGGCGCTCCTGGCGCTTGACCTGGTCCTTCAGCAGCGAG
>CAINDV010000161.1 GCA_903847485.1 uncultured Verrucomicrobiota bacterium | reverse complement strand
CAGGACGGCCTCGGCTACTACGAGAGCACCCGCGACGTGGCGAGCCACTTCTTCATTGATTACCTGCCGAAGGGCACCTACGTCTTCGAGTATTCCACCCGCGTCCAGTTGCGCGGCAGCTACCCGACCGGCGTCGCCGAGATCCAGTGCCTCTACGCGCCGGAATTCAACAGCCACAGCGAAAGCTTCCTGCTCGTGGTGAATTAGGTGCTGGCGGTTGAGCTACCGCGTGGCCCAGCTATATTCCCACAAATCCTCGCCTAAGGTTTGAGAACAACGAGAGAACTACTGTCAAATTAGGCCATGCCAACATTTGCCTTCTCTCCACTTCGTATTGATTGCAATTCACAGAATGCCTTTGCCCGTCGTGTCCGCCCTCAATTTTCAAATTCTTAGGCGAGGATCAGGGATTCCGTCCACCCCTTGTAAGTGCGGCCGAACTGCGCGAAGGTGCTTGCGGAAACCAATAAACGTGAAAACTCGAATCTCGATCGCAAAAATCGCCCCGGGTGCGCTGGCGCTGCTGCTGGCCCTCAGTCTCCCGTCCTCGTCTCGCGCTCAGGAAGTGCGGTTCTTCCGGATCACCGGTCCCGTGGCGACCACCATTACGGCGCTGACTGCGGACGGCGTGTTCACCTGGACCAACGCGGCCACCAACGCCACCTTTACCATCCAGACTGCGGCGTCTCTCTTGGGCCAGACCAACTGGTTTGATTACATCAAGGCACCCGCCACCAACACGATCACCACCCTCCGGCTCTATGATCCCAACGCGCCTTCCGGCATGACACTAATCCCGGCGGGTTTGTTCCAGATGGGCGACTCACTCAACGACTCCACAGACCAATGGGGCGAGCGCCCGGTCCATACTGTGTATGTCAGCGCGTTTTACATGGACCGGTGTCCAGTGACCAAGGAACTTTGGGACGAGGTCTATCAGTGGGCGAAGGATCACGGTTACAGCTTTCAATTCAAGGGCTCCGCCAGCGCGGCAAGTCATCCTGTGCAGTGCATGAGTTGGTGTGACGCGGTAATTTGGTGTAATGCGCGCAGTGAAAAGGAGGGGCGGATACCCGCCTACTACACGAATGCGGCCTTGACGGCGGTGTACCGGAGCGGTTACGTCAGCATTAGTAACAGTTGGGTAAAGTGGAACGCGGGGTATCGGCTGCCGACGGAGGCGGAATGGGAAAAAGCGGCGCGCGGCGGAGCGAGCGGTCGGCGATTTTCCTGGGCAGATGCGGACACCATCACGCACAGCCGTGCGAACTACCGCAGCGGTGCCAGCTACACCTACGATGTCAGCCCCACCCGCGGCCTTCATCCCGCGTTCAACGGGCCAAGTCCGGTCGGCTCCTTTGCGCCGAACAGCTATGGTCTGTACGACATGACTGGGAGCACCATGCAGTGGTGTTGGGATGCGTATGGCCCGTATTCCCCCGGCTCGCAGACTGACCCTCGCGGCCCAAATCCCAGTGCGCACCGCAGGCTTCGTGGGGCCGGTTGCTTTTTCAATGCATTCGAATGCCGGGTGGCGTTTCGCAGCTACTTCCTTGCCTCGAGCTCAGATCCCAACTACGGATTCCGGTCTGCGCTCCCTTCGAATCAACCCTGAACTCAGCCGCCGGAGCAATTCGGCTAGTTCACCCCGGACCAGATGAAATTCCCCGCGCCAGATTATGTTGCCGAGGTGCTCTCATCATCCACCGAGCAGAACAATCGTGGCGTCAAGTTTGAGGACTACTCGGCGCACGGAGTCGGCGAATACTGGGTGGCGGATGCGCAGCGCGAGGAGGTCGAGAAGCATCTGTTGCGCGGCCGTCGGTTCGCCGCGGCGGAGACCCTCCGCAAAGGCAGCATCGCCAGCACGGTCATCGCTGGCTTCGAGGTGCGGGTCGGCGCGCTTTTTCATCGGGAAGCCAATCTCAAGGCTTTGCGCCGGTTGCTGGCGTGAGTCGTTCGTGCCGCCACGGGCAGCAGTTCTTCCAATGAACTCACCCACAAATCGCCGGAGCGCAGCAATGAACGGAAACAGGTTCATCGGCCCTGCCACGCGCCCAGGGCGCTTGGCCCGCTCATTTTGACCCCGACCGCCTAAAGGCGGGACTCCGAACCCTGCAAACCCTTGCCCAAGGTCGTTCGGAGTCCCGGCTTTAGCCGGTTCTTGGCGTGACCCACGGCCAAATTGAGAACGGCTGCGCCACGGGCCTCCGGGTGGCTCGGACTCATCTTCCCCCATCCGGACGCATGTTTTCCTGGGGTAGGAACTGGCGCAAATTATTGACTGGCTTTAGGTTGAATCAGGTTGCGCAACCGCCGTTGGTTCGCTTTTCCTAGGGACAACACCGGCCCCGCCAGCTTCGGCAACACGTCCCACCCCTCCGTCTGCGCCGCCGGATGGCTCTCGGCCAGCCGCCACAGCCCCCGGTCCGCGTCGCCCAAGCACACTAACCGCATTCCTTTGAGCCGCTCCACCGCGTCAGCCCCAGCGGGGCCACCCGCCGTTCCAACGCCCGCGCCGGTTTCGGCGCCAACAGGCGCACCACCGCATGGCCCCGCGTCCGGTCGGCCGGGCGCAAAAACACCGGCCGGATTTCCCGCAGCCCGGGCTTCAGGGTCCGAACGTCCCGTTCCACCCGCGTCCAATCCCGGGAGCGGTCATGCCCCGCTGGCGTGCTAGCCGCCGTCACAGGCAGGTTGGGGTTGACCCGGTTTGATGGACACCTTGGGGGGCGTAGAACACCATTGCAAAAAGGGGGTGTCCATCTGAGTGCGGCGACCCCTACGGGTTGTAGTTTCGCCATGGGTGAAGTTTTTTCGGATTGATCTCAAGGGACGCGGGCCCGACCCGAGGCTCACGAGGCGGCCGT
>CAINDV010000160.1 GCA_903847485.1 uncultured Verrucomicrobiota bacterium | reverse complement strand
GGCTTCGGGGAGGAACTCGTTGTCGGCGGTGCGCAGTTGGATGTCGCCCAGGCGGATGATCACCATGTTGAGGGTGGTGTCGAGCAGCCGGTAGGTTTCGTCGAACGTCTGGCGCATCAACTCGCGCTCCGCTTTGGGCAGATTGACGAGCGCCTTGACGCTGCCGACCACTTTGCCGAGGGCATCAATCAGGTCTGTGAAGAGTTTCAGGGTCATGGTTTTGGTCGTTATCAATGGGTTGCACGCGGTGGAACGAGGAACGTCACGGCCACCGGGAACAGCCGCGGCTGCGGATCGCGATAGCGGTCACGAAGATGCTCGGTTTCGAGTTTCAGTTCGCCGGGAATCTGAGCGAGGCGGGCGCGCAGGCCGCCGAGGTCGCGCTCGCGTTGCAGCTTCTCCTCAGCGGTCCACTCGAACTGCATCTGGGCGTCGTCCTTGTCGGCGAGCGTTTCACGGATGGAGCGGTCAAGTTCGGCCATGACCGCGGTGAAGTTGGTGACTTCGCGTTCGGCACGATCGTCCAGGAACTTCTGGAGATTCCGGGTGCGATCCGTCATGCGTGCCTCCAGGGCTTGGAGCAAGGGCGCTTCGACCTTCGACCAGAGTTCTTTGAGCCGGTCTTCCACGAAGCCAGGCGCGGCAGCCGGCTCGGCGGCGGCATAGGCCGCCTGGGTTTCGGTGACGTTCATCCGGCTGAAGCGGCCTTCGCGGAGCTGGCCACCCGCGAGGATGAGTTCCTCATGCAGGCGCTGGTTGTCGCCGCCGAGCACGAGCAACCGGCCGTGGATGATCACGGCGGGAGTTTGCAGCGCGGTATCGGGAACGAGGCGGGCGGTAAAGCGGTTCAGCTTGCGCGTGCCGCTCTGCGACCAGATTTCGGCGCGGAGCAATCGCAGGCACATCTGCACCAGCCGGTGGTTGAGATGGCAGAGGACCACGTCGTCGCGGCCCACCGCCAGGGCCTGGTCGAACACGACCGGGCGGACGTGGCGGGTATGCGGATGGGCGAGGCCCTCGGCACACAACGCCCAACTGCCGGTGAGCGGAGGTAGATGAAACGCACGGGGCGTGCCCGCGGGCCGGAGGGGTGGCTGACCAGCCAGCGTCAGGCCGGTCTCGACCACGTTTTGGATGTTGGCTGGCGAGAGGCGGAGTTCGCGCTGGGTTTCCTGGAGTTGGTCGGTGAGCTTCTGGAGCTGTTCGCGGAGCTTGCGCTCGAACTTCAGCAGCTTCCGGACAGGCTCCCCCTCGCGCTCGGCCCGCGTCGTGTCCAGCGTGCGGCGACGGCCCAGCATGGCTTCCTCGACTTGCTCGGCGATGACCGGGCCGACTTTGCCAAGATCCTCGCGGATGGCTTCGACCTTGAGCGCGGCGCGGAGGAGGAATTCGAGGTCGCCCTCCAAATCGCCGGGGGCCTGGCCGGGCTGGGTCGCGTCGAAGCCGGCGCCGACAAAGTGGTGGACGTGGACCTCCGCGTGCTTTTGGCCGTGCCGATCCACTCGGCCGTTGCGCTGCTCCATCCGGTTGGGATTCCACGGAATTTCGTAGTGGATGAGCTGCCAGCAATGATTCTGAAGGTTGACGCCTTCAGAGGCGGCATCGGTGGCGAGCAGGATGCGCACGGCAGCGTCCTTGGGGTCGGCCTGGAAGGCGGCTTTGATGGCCTCGCGGTCCTCCATTTTCATGCCACCGTAGATCGTGAGCAGGCGGTCCTGCCCCGCCAGCCCCTCGGCGGCGAGCAGGTCGTGCAGCCACTTCTGCGTGGCGCGATATTCGGTGAAGATGATGACGCGGTGGTCGGACCAATGGCCATCGGGTTTGAGGCTGGCCTTGAGCCAGTCCATTAGTGCCCGGGCTTTGCTGTCGGCACGGGTGGCCGCATGGGCGGCAAACTCGCGCAGTTCGCGCAGGAGGGCCTTCTCCTCGCTGCCGAGCGCAGCGACGTGGCGGGAGGCGGTCTCCACGGCTTCGGAGGCGATGTTCTCGAAATCCTCGTCATTGGCGTTGTCGTTGTCGGCTTCCTCAAGCTGCCGCTGCCACGCTTTTCCGTGGGAACCATCCCGAGCAGCCCCGACCGAAACGGCATGTTTCTCCAACGTGGTGGCAAAGGCGGCGGGCGAGGAGAACAGGCGCTTCTTGAGCAGCTTGAGCACGAACTCCGTGGCAAACCGCTGGCCGTCGGTGACGGCAGACTGCGCGCGGAGGTGCGCATAGTCCTGCAACGCCTTATGCCCGCGGCGCTCGGCCGCAGTGTAGGGAACTTCCAGGTGCTTGACGCGGCGTTCGGCAAAACGACGACTGCCGTCCCATCGCAAGGCCAACTCGGACTTCATCCGGCGCACCATCACCGCATCAAGCTGCGTGCGGTTAATGGGCACGGCGCGGGCGAAACGCTGGTTATCCAGTAATTCCAGCAGGGCTGAAAAACTCTCAGGGTAGCCATTGTGCGGCGTGGCCGAGAGAAAGAGTTTGTGCTCGAAATATGGCGCGAGGGCGCGGATTGCCGCGGTACGCTGGGAGTCCAGGGCGTATTTGCCGCGGCCCGCCGGGGCCACGTTGTGCGCCTCATCCACGATCAGGAGGTCGTAGGTTCGCGGGTAGGTGGGGGTGTCTCCCGCGGGCAGGGTTTCGCGGAAGAGCCGCATGGGGCGCTCGCGCTTGAGGAAGTCAATGGACGTGATGAGCCGCGGGAAATGTGCCCAAGGGTTGACATGGATGCCACGGCGGCGGCGAAGCTCGGATAACAAGTCGCTGCCGACGATGCGGAAATCGAGGCCGAACTTATCGCGCATTTCCTCTTTCCACTGCACCTGGATGGAGGACGGGCAGACGATGAGGATGCTGCGGGCGCGATGCCGGAGCATGAGTTCCTGCATGACCAGACCGGCTTCGATGGTCTTGCCCAGTCCGACATCATCGGCGACCAGGAGATTCACCCGCGGCATGGACAGGGCGCGCACCACGGGATCGAGTTGGTAGTCGTCCACCTCCACTCCGCTGCGGAAAGGGGCTTGGAGCGCCCTGTCGTCGGCGCTGGAAACCGAACCCCAGGCCACGGCGTCGAGGAAGGCATCAAACACGCGGGGCGGGTCGAATTCCTTCAGCGCCGGCAGT
>CAINDV010000159.1 GCA_903847485.1 uncultured Verrucomicrobiota bacterium | reverse complement strand
TGGGCCTCGTTGCGGGCATGGAGGAAACGCTCGGCGAGGTCGCGGTCCTTGGTGCGGAGGGACTCCTGGCGACCGGTGTAGTTGTCCTGGCACCAGAACACCTGGCCGCGGCGGAATAGGCGATATTTCGATTTCATGGCTGTGAGCGACAGCCTAAACGAAACCGAAACCCGGGCGTTAACCAGTAGTCAGCCAGTCGGCACTAGTATTAGGCCAGCCGGCGCCAGCAGTGCAGACTGCTGACGATTCTGCTGACAGTCGCCCACTCTCATCTCCGCAAACCACTGCGGCACATACCTTTAGGAATGGAGGCGGGAGTCGATTTTGAACTCTCGTGAAATTGGGGCGCAGGTTGGAATCGGACACATTTGCACCCATTTCCGGGGGGTAGATAGCACCTTTTTGAGCTTACTCAAGCACTACTTGCCACTACTCGGTCACTACCCGGAACTACTGGGAAAAGCACACTTCCGGGCACAGTTGGTCTTTCGGGTAGGCCCTGTTCCCCCGTCGGCGACCTTGGCGGCAATGCGCGAACCCGGTCATCAAGTTCGGCGAGTTCAAGGTGCAAGAGGCTCCCGCCTCCAGCAGGAGTGGCATGACAAAGTCCTGATGGAGTCGAGGTAGCACGCGGCGGATCTGGCCGCAATTCCTCAACGCCATATCAGAACCCCGATTCCGGTAAGTCCCAACCCACCGCCCCCGCCAAGTGAGCGGCAAACGAGGGCACGCTATTGCTCAGCAGCGCCAAGTGTTGCTCCGGCGTCCGCTTCCGCTTCCGCGCAATCTCTTCCAACCGCGCCACCACCACCCCGGCGTTTAGCGAATACACCGTGATGAGATAGTCCGCGGGATGACATGCGCTCACGTCCCATGGCTTGAGAGCCTCCGGCGGGAAATGCTTCAGGTTGTTGGTTACGATCAAATCGGCATGACCGCGAATTGCCGTGGCCAGCACATGCCGGTCTTTCTCGTGATTTGCGCAGACGGTCACCAGCGATGCATCCCCCGTCACCATGGCTTCTGGAAACGCCTCCTCCACCGCCTCGCGCCACGACTTCGACAACGCCTCGGGCCAGCCCAGTTTTCCGGCCTGGGTGCGCTGGACTTCATCCAGAATTTCCCGGTTCCACACCGGCTGATACAAGCGAGGCGTTTCCGCCAACTTCAGGAACAGATCGCACAGGCCGAAGTTGGCCAGCACGCAAGCATCCAGCACCACCCGGAAGTTAGCGTTCATCGTTACCGCCTGTCCCTTTTTCGTAAAGCCCAGCCGCTTCGACTTTGCTACGCAGATCATCCAGGGTCACCCGGCGGCGCGCATCCCGTTGGCGCTGATACTCGATCAGATCCTTCAGATAAACACGCCGGTGCGTGCCGACCTTGTGATGCGGCATCGCATCCTTCTCCAGCAAATCCACCACGAACGGACGCGACACCCCGAGAAAGTCGGCGGCGGCCTGGGTGGTCATGCTTTCGCTCTCCGGCAGCAGCACGACTGCCTGACCTTCGCGCATGGTCCGCACCACCCGTACCAGCAGGTGAAAGATGGGTTCCGGCAGTTCCAAGCGTACCCCTTCCCGCCCCACCAGCGCGGGCCGTTCATCCGCGAGCACCGCCTCGCTCAAGCGATCCAACTCGCGCAACTGCCCCGCCGTCAACGCCGACGGGTCAAACCGATTTTCCAGCGTTTTCATGCCGCAAAGCTACCACCTTCCACAAACGAAACCAACAAAATACTCGAAATAAACAAAACAGCTTTTCCTCGCCCCATCCGGTTGGAGCAGGCAACCATCGGAGGCGAAGGCGAACACCCGGTTCAGCTCCCCGCCCCGGTAACATTTGTCCTGAGTCAACTCGCAGGTTGGGTACTATCCGAAAGAGAGTTCGCAAAGGGAGCACCTCTGCGGAAAACCCAGGGCGTGGCCATAATTCATCAGAACTTGAAATTCAGAAACCCGAAGCCATCCTCCCCCAATGAAGACCCGCAAGATGTCTGGCCGTGTTCCTGTTGGCCCTCATGCAGGACAGTGGCAGCATAGGAACAGAGGAAAGTGGGGGAGCGGTGCCCCTTACCGCCAACCTCGGCAAGCCGCTGCCTCTCCATGCGCGGACTTTTGGCGTGTGTGCTGGCGGATGCGGGTTTTTCTGAGCCAGCAGGCGAACGTCAGTGCTCAGGTTGCGCGCCGGCGAAAGTTCCGTCGGACCGCGTGGATATTGAAAACCTCGTGCGTGAGGGGATGGGCAAAATGTTGACGCAGAACAAATGACCATGGCGTTGGGCTTCGCGGGAATTCCGTTCTTCAGCATCACGGCGCTTGTCGCGGACGAGGCGGTTAAGGCGGCGAGCGTGCGTCTGCTCGGCATTGAGACAACAGGCAACGAGAACCTATGGTCAAGCTCGAAGGCGACGTCGCCGCTGTGGCTGCCGCGCTTGCCACGGCCGAGCGGCGCGCGGAGCAGTTGGGCGCGAAGGCCCTGACCCGCTGCCTCGCGAACCCGGACTCGGCAATGGGTGGCCTCATTCATTTTCCCAACGCGCAGAATCCGCTTTATGGCGGGCGCGACCAGTTTTTGCCGACCGATTATCCGCAACCTGAAAATCAAATCATGAGTAACGAACAAGAAGCCCTCGGCATTCTCGAAACACAGGGACTCACCGCCATCCTCGAAGCGACGGATGCGATGTTGAAGTCCGCCAACGTGACGCTCGTCGGGAAAGAGAAGATCGGCGCAGCCTATGTCACTGTCATCGTGAAGGGAGACGTCGCCGCTGTGACCGCCGCCGTCGATGCCGGCGCAAAAGCGGTCGGATCACTGGGCAAGCTCATCGCCGCGCAGGTCATCGCCCGGCCGCATGATGACTTGACGGCGCTGTTGCCGAAGTAGCGATGAATCTTCGCACCAGCTTCAATGGCGCGCTCCTCGGCGCCGCCTATACTCAAAAATGGGTGTTACCGAAGACCGGGCCGGAAAACGCTCCGGTAGCTCAATAATGGTGTTACCCAGTCCCTCAAGAAATGGAGAACGAAGGAAACCAGCGGCTCCCGCCTGGCCGGCTTCCCTCGCTCC
>CAINDV010000158.1 GCA_903847485.1 uncultured Verrucomicrobiota bacterium | reverse complement strand
GGAGCGAGGGAAGCCGGCCAGGCGGGAGCCGCTGGTTTCCTTCGTTCTCCATTTCTTGAGGGACTGGGTAACACCATTATTGAGCTACCGGAGCGTTTTCCGGCCCGGTCTTCGGTAACACCCATTTTTGAGTATAGGCGGGGCTGGTTGTCGGCTTCCACCCACTGCTCGGCCACGAGCCAGAGGCCGCTGAAGGTGACGTCGCGCCGGTCGGGTTCGCCCCAGCGCTCGATCCTGAAGCCCTGGCAGTTGGGTTCGCTGGTGAGGATGAGGAGACTCATGCCAGCAGCATTGCGTTTGACGTATTCCAGGATTTTGTCGCGTGTGCGGCGGTTCACGGTGCCGACGAAGACGTTGGGCTTGGGTTCGACGAACCAGCGCTTGAGCATGCCGCGGATGGCCGGCGGTGTGTCGTTGGCGACGAGAACAGTCATGTGAATGCGGAGCGCGGAGCGCGGAACGCGGAATCAGGCAAGGGCCGAGGGCGGGCGGGCACCGGCTTGGACGGGGGAGGCTTCTTCAGTTTGGAAGAGGGCGGCGAGGTCTTTGGGCATCCGTTGGAGGAGGCGTTCCTCCTCGACGTGTTGTTTCAGGAGTTTGCGCACCAGTTCGCCGTCGTCCTGGGGATCCTGGCGCACGGCGAGGAACGCGGCGGGGATGCTGGTGAGGTGTTTGTAGAGGTCGGCCACATCGTAGATGAACGGCAGGGTGCCGGCGTCGTGGACGAAGCCCAGGCTGGGCACGTAGCCGAGCGAACAGCAGACGGCGGCGCAGAGGGCGTAGAGGCTGGAGTTCGCCGCCGAGAGGGCGCGGTTGATGTCGTCGGCGGTGTCCCAGTTCTGGCGGTCGTAGTTGCGGCCTTTCCAAGTGACGCCGTGCTGGAGGCCCATCGCGGAGTAGAGGCTGCGGACGCGCAAACCCTCCATGCCCCGGAGTTCCTTGACGGATTTGCCGTCCACGTCGAGGTCGGGGAAGCGGATTTTGAACATGGCGCGGGCGATCTGGGTGCGGCGGCGTTTGTCGGCCCAGGCCTCGGCGTGAAGGCGGGGCATGTCGTTGGTGTGGTTGGGGGCTAGGCCGAAGGCGTAGAAGCGCAGGCAATCCGCGCCGGTCCAGCACACGGGGGTGTTGGACTCGGCACAGGCTTTCATGGCGGCGTGGGTGACGGTGGTGCCGGGGCCGAGGATGAGGGCGGAGACGGTGGCCACGGGGATGCGGCAGAGGAGGCCGTCGCTGCCGATCCATTTGACGCTGGAATCGTCCACTTCGAGCCGGCCGTGTTCGAGGTAGAGGGGCGTCCAACGGTCTTTGGCGGAGGCGAGGGTTTCCAGGGGCGGGCGCTCGAAGAGGGGCATGATGGGTAAAATCCGAAGTCCGAGGTCCGAAGTCCGAATAGGTCAGGTCTTCAGCAAGGGGACGAACCCGGCCTGTTTGAAGTGATGGTCGGTGGTGAAGGCGTCGCGGACCTGCAACTCGCGCATCGTGGCAAAACTGACGCAGTCGGTGAAGGACCACTCCTTGTCGGCGTGTTTGCGAAAGAGCGCGCCCGCGACGTGGAATCGTTCCGGGCCGATCCATTCCAAGCGGAGACTCTCGCTGCGCTCAATGGTGTCGAGGAAATCGACCGCGGCGGCGTGGCTGTGGCGCACCAGCAAGAGCGTCACCGTTTCGTCCACGATGTATTCAGTGGTCAGGAAGCGTCGGTGTTTGCCCGCGAGGGCGGCCTGGAGCCGGGTGGCGGCGGCGTGGTGCTCGTCGGCCGCGTCCCATAAGGCGAGGAACCCGGCGCTGTCCATGAACACGTCAGCGGCGGCCATAGAGGATGCGGTCAAGGTCCGCGTGTGCGGTGTGGCCCTTGGGGCTGGGCTGGGCGCGGCGGGCGATGGCGAGGAAGGGGTCGCTGGCCGGATCGTTGGACGGCGCGGGGGCCAACGGTTCGAGACGGGCGGCGGGCTTGCCGCGGTGGGAGAGCACGAAACGCTCGCCGTTGGCGAGGCGGCGCAAGATGCCCTCGGCGTCCTGGCGGAACTCCAGCATGGTCACGGATTTCATGGCGTGAACTTTAAGTTGAAGTTGAAGGGTGTTCAACGCCGGACTTGGGCATAACCTTCACACGGCGCGGAAGGAACTTGCGGCCTTCCGGGCCGCTGCTCTGACCGTTGCCAAAGCTGATGGGTTGGTCGTTGAAGGACTCCGTGCCGTCGACTGCCTCCACGACTTGAGTGAACTGCTCTTGTAGGCATTGCGGTGGCAATCCAGCCTTGCCGCGCAACGCGTGCCACGCTTCTTCCGCGTGTTCAAACGGCCCGCCCACGAACACAGGTTTCGCGGGGATGCAATTCTTCCGCCCAAGCCAGACGCCCCAACACGGATTTTGGAGTGCCGCTGCCACGTTGTTCAAGACTTGCTCCTTCCCCTGGAGAACCACCCCAAACCGCGCGTCCACCAGATATTGGCGGTGGGTGGGCTTGATCTCCGAAGCGCGATCCGTCGGCGAGATGGGCTTGATGCATTTCGCCTCAAGCTTTGCAATTCGCGCTGGCTCGGCGTTCGCTTCGCGCGTGAAGGCAACGGTGTGATAATCCTCCAACCGGCGCGGCTCGAGCCACTGCTCTGCCGCGTCCAGTCTGGGCTCCCGAAGTCCCGGCTTGGGGCGAGGCAAGACGATGACGGTCATTTGCAGTTCGTTCAATTGCCGCAGACTCTGCTCTTCCTCATTGGAGCCTTTGGCCAACCCCATCGCGGCGGCGATCAAGCCGATGACGCCGCTCTTGGTCGGGTAGAGGCTGGTCGTGCGCCGCATGAAACGGCTGTCGTGCCCCCAGGACTGAAAAGGCCCGTCCAGCAGCAAAGGCAGAAAGTGGTCAGAGGAGGACATGCGCAGTGAGTCGTTCGCAGAAGGCGTCAAGGCTCAGGTGGTCAGGAATGAACGCTTCCGTGAGCAGCTTTTTATCACTCTCGCCTTCCGCGGTTGGTGAATTCGTCGCCTTCTTCTTGGGGTCTGGGGAAGGGTGATGCCATCCCATCGCTATCGCGGACTCCTTCAATCCAAAGGCCTCGTTGACGCTTTCCCGATGCAAAAGCAACTCCCGGCAGGAAGGAGCGACAAGGCCGTTGCGAGAAGAAACGGGAGACTCGAATGCATTCACGAGTTGCATCGGTTGGCCTGCTTGCCTGTAAATACCAACCACGTACGCCGGGCCTGTGTGAGCGTTCATTGCATTGTGCCGCGCCGGGGGGACAGCGAGAACCACGGCCCGGAGAAAGGCGTCCACTACGGCCCGCCTCTGTTCCTTGGACATGGCTGGGTCGCCAAGGTGGTCCTTGTCGGCCAGCAAATCCAGGTTCATGGCTGCATAGCGGTAATAGACTGCCGAGGTGAACTCCAGTGTGCCGATCATCCCCGCTCCGGCGTCGTCCGCTTTCGTTTTGGCATCGTCCACCGCAGAAAAGAAGTCAATGTCGTTGTCGGCCTTGTGTGTGGACAGCGCGTGGCTGAACATCGCGGTGCCTTCCACCGTAAGACTCGGATCGGAGGCAACCATGCGGCCGAAGATGGCGATATCCGCACCGTCCTTCAGGTGAACCGACTTGATGGCTGCGCCGATGGCGTCCTTCCCAAGCATTGCCGCGGCGCATTTCTTCTTTGCTCCGTCAACGGACTTCTTGAGAGTCTCCTCCTTCTTCTTCCAGGCTTCCTCCAGCTTCTTCTTCTCATCCTTGCCGGCGGCCTTGAGTTTCGCCTCCTCCTCTTCCGTGGCGTGCCGATGCTCCTCTTCGGCTTGGGTGAATGTGGCCGCGAGCGCGAACAACTCAGACTTCCCGTTTAGCGCCTGCCCGATGGCTTTGATCTCAGCCGGCGTGAGGTACGTCAAGGTGGATACGAGGAGTTGGCCGTTCTCGTCGCGGACGGAAGTGAGTGTGGAGAGTTGGTCCGCAACAAACTCAGCCAAAGCAAGCCTGGCGGGTTCACATTGGTTGGTATCCATTGCGTCGGCCAAATCCTTTACCAGGCGCTTGGTCCTCTTCCCCTTGAACCGGTCAGCGACCAGATCGGAGGCCGCCGCCTGGCGCCGCATCTCATCGCGGATGGCCCGCTTGAGGCATTGGCTGGAGAGGCGGGCGCGGTTGACACCGCCGAAGACGGCGGTCTTGGGGGAGCCCACGTCATCGCGGTTCAGGCAGGAGACGGGGAACGATTGCAGGATGTGTAGTTCGATCAATTTCATGTGTTTTTGTTTTGTTGATGATTAAGAAGTAAAAGGCGCAGTCAGTTCAAAGGTGCGATCACCAGCAAGCCGAGGCCGAACGCCTTGGCCGAGCCGATGCCCCGGATGATTCTTCCGGGTGCCCGTTCGTCCGTGCGGCCAAACCAAATCCTCCGGAACACCTCAGGGTTGGTGACCGAAAGTGCGCCCTGGAAGTCTACGGCAAAGTGGGGCGCAAACGCGCCGTCCTTCTTGAAATACTGGTTCCCGAAGGGCCGAATCGTCGCCTGCTCAATGGCAAAGCCGTGGTCGCTGGCTTTGCGCGCCAGCCAAGCGCGCAGGTCCTCGGGCGCGGCCAGCGCCACCCGACGGCTGTTCTTGTTGCGGTCAATCCGCCCGTCCGGCTTGAGCACCTTTGCCTTGGCGGGATTCACGACCTTCTTAGTCGGGTTGGCGCGAAGCTGGAACGTATAGCGCCGGTGGCCGAAGTAAGCTGGAGAAATCGGTTTGGTGTCCGCAGCCCCGGCTGGACACCAGGCAGGGCGAGTAGGCGGGACGGGCGAGAGGATCAAGAGTTGATACTCACCATCCTTGTCGTCAAGGCGAGTGAGGAAATCGCGGACCTCCCCGTCGCGCCCCGGAAAGCACTCCCATACCCGCTGATGCCAGTGATAGCTGTTGCGGATGCGGAGCGACGCGGCGAGTTGATACGGAACGACCATTTTGGTCAGATACACCGGCGGAGTAGAAATGGCTTCGTTCATGGCGTCACTCCGGAATCAAGGGGCTTTCGTCGGGCGGCGGCGTGCCCGTGCCAGCCAAGAGGGACGGAACTGGCTCAGCAGGCGCCTGCCAATAGCTTTTGGCCCACTCGACTTTCACATGCTCGTTCCACCACCAGAGGTCTTCAAACAGCTTCCGGTAGTTCACGGGCACTTCCCGTGACGCTGCCAAACGAACCGCATGGCGGATGTGCTCACAAATCTCCTCGCGAGCGCCGCAGGCCAACAGACGGCGAAAGCGTGTATGTGGCTCCTTCACGGATTGGAGCTTCTCGTATCGTTTGCTGTCCTCCTTCTCTGCCCCCAGAAGAATCTCCCGCATGGTTCCACCGAAGTTCGGAACGGCTTGCCGCTTGCCCGCCGCGACTCCGGCCCAGTCAACCGGGTGCAAGGCAAAGCAGCCCGCAACCGTTTGAAACACGGGATGTCCCACGGCCACGTCGCCAAAGCAGGCGCCCAGCACCGTCCAAGCTTCATGCTGTGTGGCCTCGCTCAGTCCCCGCCGCAAGCGCGCCAGCGGCCCGCGGTCCTGCTCACGATGCCAGCCTTCCAGCCGGGAAACCAGGCGGTCGGCGTATTCTCGAACTCTTTCAGGTGTCAGTGTCATAGAGTTTATGTCTCGCTCGTGTCGGCGTCACCGGTGTCATCCTTGTCCGCTTTGGCCTCACTGCTATCTCCCCGGAACAGGATGTTCAACCCTGCGGCGTAGGCCCGGAGTTGACGAGGCGTTCCGTGTGGGCAGGCGAAATCGTAGGCGTCTTTGGCGGCCCGGAACACCTCCTGGCCCCAAGGTGAACGGGCCAGCCACCCCCGCTTTCCATCGTAGTACTTGTCCCGGCTCAAGGCGACTTCGCGCAGAAGTACTGGCTCGGCTTTCTGCTCCAGTGCGGTCCAGTATCGAGTGGCGGCCTGTGCTTTGACCTTTTTGCCGCGCACGGCGTTTTGTTTCTTGGAAAAATCGTCCGCAAGCCGCAGATGGTAACCATAGACCGCCGCTGACAGCCGGCCCTTCCAGGTGTCAGCGAAGCGCACTCCCCGCCTGTAGATTCCGTTGGCACCAGGATGCTGACGCGGATCACTCAAAGCGGCCGCTTTTGCCTCTTCCAGCAGTGCAGTCGGTAACCCAAAGACGCTTTCCACGGTGTCGATGATCTTTGCGTCGCTGTCTTTCTTGGTCAGAACTGCTCCCGTCCAGAGGCGCCATTCTTCCGGCAGAAGCAGCGCGTTTCGCAGCACTGTTGGCCCGCGGATGTTTTCGCGCATCCCATGGACCGTGATCGAATGCAACTCGCGCCACAGGGCCTTGTCCACCCGGCCGCGCAAGACGCTTTCCTCTTCGTCTTGGAGGACGACCGTGATGCTCGGCTCCCGCAAGCCCTCCGGGTAGAATTTATAGTCCAGCCCGTTCGCCAGGATGACATGACACCGATCATCAAGCAGCCAAATCGAACGGGCGTAGGGGACCAACCGACCGAGATATGATGCGACTGAAGCCGTATCCTTAATACTCTCCGGCGGCTTCTCCCAAACAGGATCGCCCCACGGTTCAGTTGGCTTGACCGTGTCGGAATGCATTCTCTTCGAGATCAAATTCGCGTGGATTGTGGCGAGCAGGTTCGAGCCAATGAGGAAGCCATGCACGGCACTATTCCGCGATCCCAGAGCATGGCGGCTGGATTTGCTCTTTCCTGTTGCAATCCGATTCCAACGAGCGATGCCAATCAAACCGCCCGGCGAACAGACTTGATAGGTCACAATCATCACCGCGAGATCTGCACAAGAGAACTGCCGCCCATTACCGCCGTCGTTGTCGAACAAGGTCGAGCCGGCTCCGGCGGCTGCCGCCAAGTCGAGTTTCTCCACAGGAATGGGTTTGGCGTCCTCATTCATCGGTTTGAGGTTCGCGGCCTGGAGGAATCGAGGTGTCGGACCAAACAAATTGAAGCAGCGACTCTGCCGCTCCAGATAGTCTGCAGCTTTCACTTGCAGTTGGTCACGACAGGACTTCCATTCTCCCTCGTCCTTCGGCCCTTTGAGTGCCGCTTGGGCGATGCAGATCAGGAGCCGCATCAAGGCGATTCGTTCATGCGGACGGCAGCGCAGATCCACGATTTTGTCGCCGTGCTCGAAAGCCTCCCGCAAGCTGACGCGAGGTTGCTGGCCGCGCTGGTCGCGATTGGGGAATCCATCTCCCAATGTCACCGGCAGCCACGGCTGCTCCACGAGGTTAAAACATTCCGTCGTCATCTTCACCATCGTCATCGAGGTTGATTACTTCCCGCACGGGTTGCTTCTCAAGCCACAAGCCTTCGCCCGGATGGTAGCAGATCACGGGGGCTTGAGAATCGTTATTTCCGGCCAATCCAAGCTGCGAGTGTTCTCCGTCGTAAAGCGCCATTGCCGCGCCGTCCGGGAAATACTGTGCCAGACCAGACGGCAGCGGCGCGCGGAGCGCCTTGGGAAGCCACCACGCGGGGATGGTGGCAACATTCAGGTGGAGAACCTTGGCGGCCTGAAGCTTGAACTCGAGGTAGTCCTGCCGTGGAAGCTTTGAGCCGTTGAGCAGGTGGAGGTCCGCCGGGTTTCCGGCCCTGTCCACTTCCTTCGACAGCCACCGGACCATGAGCAACCTGATCTGGCGTTGCGTCGAGTAGCGCGTGCCCAGGCCCTCCTCGTCTTCCTTGAGGGGCTTGCGGACGTTGGTTACGTTCAGGGCCAGAGCCTCCAGCTTGCTCCTTTCGTTGTCGAGTTCCGCCCGCAACTCCCGCCAGCCCTTGGGCTCCGTTCTCAGCTTGCTCGCGCGCTCGTCATAAGTCGCCTCCAAGAGATCACGAATGCCTCCGGGCAGCGTGACTTCCTTGACCGTGGCCCACTGCTCCAAAGTCCGTAGCAGGACATAGGGCGCGTACACATGACCCACGCTGCCAAGGGCCGCCTTGATGTCGGCTGCTGTCATGGTCTTCGCTCCCTCGGCGAGATTCTGCGGCACCACCAGCCAGCAAGTCGGTTGGCCGCGCCCAGCGTTCTCCTCGTGGCGGTGCAAGCGGCCCAAGCGTTGTAGAAGCATGTCGGTCGGCGCGAGGTCGGTGATGAGAACATCCGCGTCAATGTCCACGCTCTGTTCAACCACTTGCGTGGAGACGAGGATGCAGCCTTTGGGGCGGGCCTTTGTGCGAGGCGGCTCCGGCTTGCCGAGCATCCAGAGCCAGCGCTCCTCATGGAGGTTTCGCCGTATGAGTTCTTCCAGGCTGAGCTTCAGATAGCTGCCTCGCTGGAAGGCCGGAAAGCGGGAATGAAGCAGTCCCACCTCAAAGGAGCCGCTGCACTTTTCGCCATTCAGCATCCGGCAGGTTTCCTGTGCCTGACGGACGGTGTTGCGAATCCACAAGACACAGCGGCCTTGGGACGCCAGTTCCACTGCTTTGGCGGCGACACATTGGATGCTGTCAAAGTCCGACACGGGCAGGGTTTGAATCTGGACTGTCTTTGGTTTGACGGCCCCCTCGATGGGCAAGTGCTTTGCGGCTGAGCTTCCGGTCTTCACGGTGAGGAGAGGATAGGCCGCCTTTGCGCGCCGTTTGGGCGGATTCTCGCCCAGGAGCTTCGCTCTTTGAGCGGCGGTGAGCGTCGCCGAAAGGATCACCGGCGTTGCCTTGAGTTCTCGAAGCCGTTGCACAAGCCGGGCGATGAGCGTGCCTGTGTAAAGGTCGTAGGAATGGACTTCGTCCAGCACCACGACCTTTCCGGCCAGCGCGAACTGCCGGACAAAGAACCACTTCGCGGCGATCACGCCTAGCAAAGCTTGATCAACCGTGCCAACGGCGAATGGAGCCAGCAGCCCGCAACGGGACGAGGCAAACCAGCGTTGAACTGCCAAAGTCTGATCGGCTGGCCTCTCTTCGTCTGGAGCCTCCCCGCCGCCGCGCCAGCCCGCCGTAACCTTGGGCATGTCACGAAGCCAGGACTGGCCATGCACGAGAGGCGGCTCAATCCCGCTCGGATGCACTGAGGTCAGAAACTCCTTCACGCGCCGATGGATTCGGTCGCTGGTCACGCGGGTAGGGAGCCCGAAATACAGGCCGCGTGCCTGCCCGGTGGCCATGAGGCGATAGGCGAGCCAAAGCGCCGCTTCGGTCTTGCCACTGCCCATCGTATCCTCAATGACGTAGATGCCGGGGGTGACCGAAGGAGTATTGATGAGAGTATTCTGGAGTGGGCGTGGGGGATGTCCCTTCAGCCGTTCCGAGAATACCTCGATAAAGGTTCGGTCTGCGGTAGGGGAGGCGCCCGCGAGCTCGAGACGTTGGACAATCTCGTCGGCTTTCCTCCGTTGAGGGGCTTTTTCGAGCGGGCCGCGGTCCTCGGCACTGAAGTTGTCTTTGTCCGAGCCAAGCCAGTCCGAGACGCTGATTAGGCCTGCCAGCAACCACTCTGCCGCGTCGGTAGGCGCATCGCTGTCTGGCAGTTCCCCGAAAGCCTGCTCCAGCGACTTCATGCAATTCAGCCGTGCATTGTGCCAAATGTCTCCCCCGACGTTTCCCGGTGGAGCGTCACCTTGCACGCGCCCATGATGCGCACCTATCGCCTCCGCCCACCGGCGTAGCCGGCCGCCACGCCACGACTCCAGAAAAAGCTGGGAGACGCGCCCATGACTCGGCTCATTACCTCCATCTTGCGTGAACCACGATTTGTTCCGCTTCTGCCAGGCCGCACACTTCTGCTGGAACCCCGGCGAGATTTTGCCGAGATCATGCAGCGCGACCAACGTCGCACTTCCGAATGGCAGGATGTCCTGTCCCTGTAGAGCCTTCGGGAGCCTGCAAAGCAACGCCTCCGCCACGCACCCAACGTTCAGGCAGTGGTCGCGGACGGAGATGCCCATCCTAAGCTCCCGCCCTTGGGCATCTTTTAACGTCTTCGCCCAGAAGTAGTCTGGGAAAGGGGCGTGACCGCCCGTGCCGGCGGGATGGGGGTTCAGTTCCATTTCAATTCAGGTTTGAGCGCGCATCGGAGGAATCCTATGCTGGCCCCGTGAAAAAGTTGCCAGAAATCCAAGCCGCCATCGAGAAACTTTCGCGCCAGAAGTTTTGGAAGTTGGCAAAGTGGCTCGACCAAAGGAAGGAGGACGTTTGGGACCGGGAAATCGAAGAAGACTCCCGCCCCGGTGGTCCGCTCGACAAACTGGCCGAAAAAGCAATGGAAGAGCATGAGGCCGGGCTGACCGTTCCCTTGGAGGAGGCGCTGCGCCGCACGCGGAAGCCTGCTCGCCGCCCCCAACCTTCGCGACGAAGGCCGCGGCCAACAGTTCGCGTCGCCGCGCCCCGGTGAGCGTGGCGCTGAGAATGATGACGGAGCAACGGAGGCTGACAAATTCGCGAATCAGTGCGCAGATGCCGCTGGAACATGGCGGCTGCTCGGAGGGCACGATTCTTGGCGGGCACTTGGCCTGAACACCGATGGTGATTTTACCGACATCGTGCAGGGCGGCAAGGGTGACGGAACCGCTGGGCAGGAGCGCCTGAACGGATGGTGGCAGGGCGGCGAGGAGGGCTTCCGCCACGCAGCCGACGTTCAGGCAATGGTCGTGGACCGAAATCCCCGGCATACCTTCTGGCGTCGTTTTCGCCCAAAATGGAACTGTTCCGCAAGTCATGCCCCTGGATTAAACCACCGGTGAGCTGGCCTTCACAACAATAGAGTTTCAACGCCAAGGCGCATAGGCATAGCGCGGCGGAGCCGCAACCAAACGGGCAGGCAACCCGATTCAACGCCGAGGTCGCAGAGTGGCTCCGCCAAGGGGCGCAGAGGAAAAGCTTTCTCTGCGGGACTCCGCGCCAACCTCTGCGTCCTCTGCGTTAAGAATCTTCGCTGGGCGCGACGAAGTTGGCAGATAGCACTGCAGAACGACGAAGCCGCAACCAAAAGGGGAAACTAGGTGAACCGCCGAGACGCGAAGAACGCAGAGATTGGCAGCAAGGATGTCTTCTCTGCGTTCTTCGCGGTGCTATCCCGCTGGATCGCGCATTTCCAGCAAGATTTTCCCCGCGGTAGGAGCGCGGACATTCCTGTCCGCTTCCGTGGGGATGAACTTTGTTCCGGCCGGGGCGGACAAGAATGTCCGCGCTCCTTTTGGTTGCGGCTCCGCCGCGCTATGGCTTTGCGGCTTTGCGGCTTTGCGCCTTGGCGTTAAAAGTGCCCCGGCTGACTGAACAGTTACGGCTCTGGAGTTCTGGGCCTCGGTGCCAACGGCGGCGGCGGCGCAAGAAAGAAGCGGCCTTCGTTGCCGAAGGACGCTGGGCTTTTTAGCGACGATCTATGACCGCCGGGAATCGTCGCTCATAGAGCGGCGTTACAGTCACGCGGGAGGTGTGACGGGCGGAGCCGGCGGGGTCGGCGGGGTGCCGCCGGGGGCGTGGCCGCCGGTGGCCACGATGATGCGGACGTGCTTCCAGGCTTCGATGAAGCGTTTGCCAGCGTCGGTGCCGTCGAATTGCAGCACGAGGTCGTCCAGGTCGGCGGTTTGTTCCATCAGCGCCGCTGTGTCGGTGTCCACTTCTTTCAGGAGCGTGCTGCGGTTCACAATCTGGCCGCGCGGATTGTTCATCACACCGGCAAAAGCGGTGAGGGCGGCGGTGAGCGTGGCAATGCGGGCGACGGTCACGCCGCGTCCGGTCGCGCCGGGTTCGGCCTGCGTGGCGGTGGCGAGGTCGCGGATGGCGGTGGCTTTGTCGAGCAGGTCTTGATTGCGGAGCTGCACAATCTCGCTCTTGGTGGTATCCACTTTGCCGAGGCGGTCGAGGTTGTTGGTTTTCTTCAAGTGGTTCGCCAGCGCGCGGGCGACCAGGAACGCGGCGTCTTCCAGCGCGGCTTCAGCCTGGGCCTTGGCGTCGCCCGCGCCGCCGGTGGCGCTTTCGGCGAGGGCGGCCTTGGCGGTGACGGCCGCGTGGCCGGTCTGGAGCGTGGCCAGGTCGGTGGCGAAGGCGGCCGGCTCATTGCCGGTCCAGACGGCTTGGTAGTCTTGGCTGTTGGCGACGTTAATACACGCGCCAATCATCTGGATTTGTTTCGTAAGGCGTAGGTTCATAATGTTTATTTGTTTGTGAACGGTGTTCGCCCGATAAAGTGGACCGGCTGGGGGTTAGTCAAGCGGCGAGGCTGAAAAATGCGGTTTCGCTTGCGTTTAACGAAAGTGGACAATCATCCAGCGCGGCGGGGAGGCCATCTGGAACGGCGGCACGGGTGTTTAACGGATTGGCGGATGTGTTTATGGCAATGGCGAATGTGTCCGGCGGCTGGGCGAGTTCGTTTATGGTCTGTGGGCAGGGGTTTAGCGTTGGTCGGCAGTCGTTTATTGACGGTTGATGTGGGTTTAACGGCGGTCGAAGGCGATCCAACCGATGTCGGTGCGTCTCCGTCGGTTGTCGAAACGATTCGAACGAAGGTCGCGGTTCGTCCGGCGGTGGTGGGTTGGGCTTCATCGGTTGTGGGGATTGCTCCGTAAAGGGGTCCGTCCGGTACCTGACAGCCGCCTGTTACTTCCGGCGGCGCCTGGCTTTTATCCGCTGCCGCCGGCAGAAGATCACCCGGCCCGCCGTGCCACACGGCCTTGCGCCTTACCCGCATCTTCGGCACCGACGACGGGGCAAGCTCCGTAGGAGCGGTATGTTTATAGCAGCGTCTAAGAGCATGTATGAAAACGCCGGTCGTGGTAGGGCGAGGCTCCTGCCGAGCCGTTCGGTAAGATCATTGCCGCTGTCGTTGAGG
>CAINDV010000157.1 GCA_903847485.1 uncultured Verrucomicrobiota bacterium | reverse complement strand
TGGACGCCCGAAGCCATCCAATTCCTCAAGGAGTTCCTCCCCCTGCAACGGCCGCCTAACTTCCAACTCGTGGCCGATGAATTGGCCGCCCGCTTGGGTTTCAAACGCCATCGTCAGTCAGTCGCCGCCTTGGCCAGCACCCACTTTCCCAACCTCATCTGCCCGTCCGCGCCACTCCCCAAAGCCGGGCGCCGCTGGGAACGCTCGCGCATCGGCCAACTCTGGCAGCATGATTCCTCCATCCACCAGTGGTGGCCGGCCGAGGAACAGCAAACCCTGCTGCTTACCGTGGACGACCATTCACGCAAACTTCTGGGGGCCGTCTTCGTCCCCACCGACACCACCTGGAACCACTGCGAACACTTTCGCCGCCGCTTTCTCCGGCACGGCCGGCCCCTGGTCGTTTACCCCGACGGCCTGCGCCGCTGCGGCCATGATTCGATGGCGGATGACGGCGCTCCGTGCGCCGAGTTCCAACGCGCCTTCTCCGCCCTGGGCGTGACCCATCTGGTCGTGCCCAGCCCGCAGGCCCAGGGCAAGATTGAACGCCGCTTCGGCACCCTGCAAAAGCGGCTGGTGGCCCTCCTGGCCTACGAAAAAGTCAGCGACTACGCCGCTGCCCAGCTCGTGCTCAACCGGGAGGTGGAACGGCAAGACGCCACCGTCGGCCGCACCACCGGCCTGAGCCCCGAGGCGGCCTGGGAGAAAGCCTTGGAGGATCAGCGCACCGTCCTACGCCCCTGTCCGCCGGCAACGCTTCTGGACCTCCATCTGGCGCTCCACTTGAAACGCCGGGTCAACGCCGACCACCAGATCGACTTTCTGGGCCAAAGCTGGCACATCGCCCCCACCAAACGATCCGCCATCACCCTCATTCATCACCCGCTCCGCCAGTTCTGGGCAATCACCCAGCCACCCTCGCCCCCGCTCAACAATTGGCCCGAAATCCTAGGAAAATACTCCCTTTAATCCCATCTCCTTTTGAACGAGCGCGGAAATCTCCTTTTGAACTCCCGCCGACAAAAAGTGTTCAGTTACTTGACACCGCCGTGCCGCCCCACTATAAAAATGCCCGTCGCGAGTTTTCGGATACATGAACTACAGCACTCAGATCAATAGTCCGGCCATGCGGCCGAATGGCACCGTTCTCAATCGGCCCAAGACTTTCTTCTATCCCATCGGCTGGATGACGGTCGCCTGCGTCTTTAGTTGGTTTCTTTGGGTGATCGTGGTGGGCTGAGCGAACCGTTGCGCCGCCGGTTGGAGGTCGGTTTTCCCGGCAAGCCAGGCTTCCCCAGGTGAACCATAATGTTTCGATTCGTGGCGATTCCGACATCCCGCCCGGCGAGGACTTTCATTCGGCCGGCGTTGCGAATGTGAGGCTCCTCAAGCTGGTCTTTCTCCCCGCGACAGGCAAGCTGGCCACTGGCTAAGGTGGCGGTCAATCACCATTGAGGTCATCCATCCGCCGAGAAATTCTATCATCGCTCGAACGCCTTTCGCCTGCTTGAATCTGTCCCTGTGACGCGTGTTGTTTTCGTTACCGGCTCCGACACTGGCGTAGGCAAAACGGTGGTGACTACCTTGCTGACCTGCCAGTTGCGCCAGCAAGGCTGCCGCGTCGCCGCGCTCAAGCCGCTTTGCTCTGGCGGACGCTCAGATGCCCTGGCGCTGCACGCCGCGTTGGGTGGCGCGCTTTCGCTGGACGAGATCAATCCCTGGCATTTCCGCGCCCCACTGGCACCAGCACTGGCCGCCCGGAGAGAACACCGGCGCGTCCTGCCTGCCGCAGTGCTGGCACAAGTGAACCAGGCGCAGGCCCGTTTCGACGTGGTGCTCGTGGAAGGCGCGGGCGGACTGCTCAGCCCGCTCGGCGTCGGCTTCAACGCCCGTGATCTTATCGCCAAGCTCCGTGCCACACCGGTCGTCGTTGTGCCGAACCGTCTCGGGGCCGTCAACCAAGCCCTCCTCGTGCTCGCCGCCTTGCCGCGCGCCGCTGCCCGCCGCGCCCAAGTCGTGCTGGTAACTCAGTCTCGCCCCGACGCCTCCGCTCGCTCTAACGCCGCCCTCCTCGCCGAGCACCTCGGCCGCGACCGCGTGCATCGGCTGCCGCGGCTTCGCAATCCCGCGCAAGCTGCTTCCGCCCGGCGCATCGCCGCCGGCCTGCTACGACAATTGTTCCCGTGCCCGGGGCCATGACCGCGACGCTGGTCATCAAAATCCTCACCACCGCTGCCCTCACCGGGCTGCTGTTCGCCACCGGACTGCGGTTGACGTTTCCGCAAATCGGCGACGCGCTGCGCGACCGGGCGCTGCTGGCGCGGACGCTCGTCGCCAATTTCCTCCTCGTTCCCGCGCTCACTCTTGCCGCAGCCAGGCTGTTCCAACTCCCCGCCGAACTGGCCGCCGGCATGATGATCCTCGCCGCCGCGCCGTTTGCGCCCGTGGTGCCCGTCTTCACCAAAATGTGCCGCGCCGACCTGGCTCTTGCGGCGGCGCTCACTGGGCTTTTCCCGTTTCTTTCAGCCTTCCTCACCCCGCTCGTGTGCGAAGCGGGTTTCCAAGTCCTGCAAAGGAAAGGCGGCCTGGAATTCCACTTCTTGACCCTCCTGCTCGTGTTGCTGGCCACCATCACGCTGCCGCTGTTGGCCGGCCTGGGCTGCCACCACCTTCGCCCGCAGCTCGCCCACCGATTGCTCCGCCCGGTGGACCTCTTTTCCGAAGGCGTCGGCGCGGTGTCCCTGGCGTTCGTGACAGTGGTGGAGGCGCGCGACATCCTGGCGATTGGCTGGCAGCCGCTCCTCATCATGGCCGGACTTTTCGAGGCTTCGCTATGGGCTGGTTATGCGCTGGGCGGGCGAACGACTGGTGCGCGGCGCGTGCTGGCGCTGGGCACCAGCAATCGCAACATCGCCCTCGCCCTCCTGATCGCCGCTGGCAGTTTCGCCGGGACGCCGGTGCTCGCGGCCGTGGTGGCCAACGGGTTGCTCCTCATCCTTCTTGGTCTGCTACACACCGGCTGGTGGCGGTTGAAACCAGCCTCAGAACTCCTGACCCGTGAGCACGAATCCCGAACCGACAAGGAAACGAGATGAGTCCAACATCGCCGGGTCAGGGGACCCGGCCTGCAGCCAAAGCGCGGTTCTGTAGGCCCGGTGCCCTCACCGGGCGGCCCACGGTAATTCCACGGGTCAGGAGTTCTGAGGCATTGAGGCGTTCGCCGCAGTGTTGGAGGGTGGCCAGCCAGATGACCTTGAGCGGCGGCAGCAGTTGGTCGGCAGAATGCTCCTTGGGGTGGCCGCGCACGAACGGTGCGGCCGCGTCCGCTGGGGCCGCCGGGCGCGGATGGCCGCCTTGCGGTGGTAGCCGAACAGTTCGACCAGTTCGGTGAGGATTTTGGCCTTGAGCCTCGGCCATTCGGTCGGCCACGGCGTAATGAGCTATGGGGATGCCCGACACCATCACCACGCGATGACCGTCCTGCGTCCGGATCTGGCAACGGTCGTTGATCGCGCGCAACTCCGGCGAATTGCGGGCTTCGGG
>CAINDV010000156.1 GCA_903847485.1 uncultured Verrucomicrobiota bacterium | reverse complement strand
GGCGCCGGGCGTGATCACTTGCGGCTGCGGACGCGCCGGATCATGGACATGCCATTTGCCGTTCGCTTGCATCGGGGTATCCGAGAAACCGTCTATCACCTCCTCCGGCACGGCGGGGGTTTGCGCCAGAACCGGGACCTCTTTCGCGGTGTTGTGGGTGTCGGCTGCGACGACATCCGCGAGTTGCACGACATCCAGGCCGCCGGCGGCCAGGAACAGCACGCGATACCTTGTATAAGCGGTTGCGTTGGTAAAATTCACCGCGCGGCCAGCCGAATTGTTAGGCGTGGCCTCAAGACCCGTGGATCCGGTGTACAGCAAGGTCCAATTGGCACCTGACATCGGATCGCCGGCCTTGGAACCCTCGATGGTCATCGTCATGGGGTTGCGGTGCGGAGCAGAATCTTCGGTGAAAAACCGGATGCTTTGCATCTTGGCGGGGGCGGGCAAGGTGAAATAGAAGCCCGACTTGCCATCATACGGACCGCCCCAAGCGTTGGCACCCATGGCAACCCATTTGGTTCCCCAGGCGCCATCCGCCAATCTGCTCCAAGACCCCTCGTACGAGTTTGGGGTTCCCGATTTCGCGTTCGCCAGAGTCCCGTCACCGCCGGCCACTGTGTTGGCGAGGAAAACCCCGTCCGCGGCTGCCAGGTCAATGGTCGCTGCCTGGGCGTCTGGCAGCACGTGGTTCCAGCCAATGCCGAGGACAGTGAGAACAACGATTGTGTATTTCATTTTTTCCCTGTTGACAGGTCGCCGCTGAGGCGGATCACAGCCCCCGGTTTCATCTTCAGTTCCACAGTTTTTTCACCATAGCGTACTTGGCAGACCTTGCCGGTAAGACTGCGCACCGTCACCGAGGTCAGTTTGCATTCCGCCCACGCCATGTCCACCTCGAAGCCGCCGCGTCCCCGCAGGCCCATAACCGAACCCGTCCCCCACGCGCCGGGCAACGCCGGCAGCAGATGCAGCTCGCCCGCCTGGCTCTGGAGCAACATCTCGCAAACCCCCGCTGTGGCGCCGAAGTTGCCATCCATCTGGAAGGGCGGATGCGTGTCGAACAGATTGGGCATGATGTTGTTTTTCAAGAGTTCGGAATACATCTTATATGAATGGTCTCCTTCCAGCAGGCGTGCCCAGAAACTGATTTTCCATGCCTTGCTCCAACCGGTGCCAGCATCGCCGCGGGCCTTCAGCGACACCTTGGCGGCCGCCGCCAACGCCGGCGTCTTGGTCGGCGAGATTTGCCGGCCGGGATGAACGGCAAACAGGTGCGACACGTGGCGGTGCTCGTTCTTCGGGTCGTCGCGGTCAACCATCCATTCCTGCAACTGTCCCCACTTGCCGATTTTCGGGACTAACAACTTGTCGCGCATGGCGGTGACCTTCTGGCAATACTCCGGATCGACACCCAGTGCCTGCGAAGCTTCGATATAGTTGGTAAACAGATCCCAGATGAGTTCCTGGTCAAACGACACGCCGTCTTCGCGCGGCCCCTGCTCGGGTGAAAATCCCATGGGGGCCACCAAGGTGCCATCGGGCAACGCCTTGAGCCGGTCCTCCCAGAACTCGCATACTTCCTTCATCACCGGATAGGCCACGGTCTTGAGATAGGTCCCGTCACCGCCAAAGGCATAGTGCTCCCACAAATGTTGGCAATACCAGGCGCTGCCGGGCGTGTTCCATTCCCAACTCGATCCGCCGAAGATGTTGTTCTCGGTCTGCACGGTCCACCCGCGCTTCGATTTGAACTCGGACGACGTCTGCTCGGTCCTCACCTCACGCAGGCTGAAGATATAGCTGAGCAGCGGTTCGGCGCACTCCGGCAGGTTGGCGGTCTCGGCCAGCCAGTAGTTCATCTGGATATTGATGTTGGAGTGATAGTCGCAGCGCCACGACGGGGTGTTGCTGTTATTCCAGAGGCCTTGCAGATTGGCCGGCAATGCGCCACGCGACGAGCCGATCAGCAGATACCGTCCGTATTGAAACAACAGGTTCTCCAATTCCGGATCCTTCGCGTTGGCTTGCTTGTAGGCCTCCAGCCGCTTGGCGGCCGGCTGGGCCGCGATGGCGGCGTCCGTCTTGCCATTGTCCAGTCGCACCCGGCTGAACAGCGCCTGATAGTCCTTGACATGTGCGGCCAGCAAATCGGCATACTGACGTTTGGCAGCCTTATCAAGCTGTTCTGTCACCTTGCGGTGCGGCGCTTCGCCGGTCCGCCAGCCTTTGTCGCGCTGGTTGAGGTAGTCCGTGCCGGCGCCGACCATGAGCGTCAGGCTGATGACGTTCTGGAACGCAATGCCCGCAGGCGTCGCGGTTAGCGTGCCACCGTCGTTGATGACCAGGATCTGTGATTCATATTGCAGGCCGTTCTTCAGCTTGCCCGCCGCTGTCAGCCTGTTAGGGCCGATCACGGGTTTGGCATCGTGCCCATCCTTGAGGGTGAGGGTGCCGCTGTGGCTCCCCGGCTTGTCGGCGGTATAGCGGAACACCATGACCTGGTCGGGAAAGCTGGCGAACGCCTCACGGCGGAAAGCAACCCCGTCGCTGGTATAGGTCGCCGTGTGCAGCGCCCGGCTGATATCGAGTTCGCGCCGGTAATTCGTCACGGGCTTGGCCTGCGGCAGCGCCACCTCGAACTCGCCGAGATTCTGATACCACCCCGTGTCTTTTTCATCGCCTTCCCACAGGCTGTCCTCGTTGATTTGAACCGTCTCCTTTTCCGTTGCGCCGAAGAGCATCGCGCCCAGCCGTCCGTTGCCGATGGGCAGCGCTTCCGCCTCCCAGCCTCCTGCCGGCTGGTCATACCACAGGACCTGGCTGGCAGGTGGGGCTGCCATGGCCGTCTTTTCCGCCCCCTGAACAAGCGCCAGTGGCGGCAAACACAGTGCGGCGAGTCCAAGCCACACAACCACGTGTTCGGCAGGATACCGGCGCTCCCCAATTTTCAGACCGGCTGACAAATATCTTTTCATGGCTTGTTGTTCGCGAATGCTTAGCTTATGGCGTCACACTGAGATTGTCGAAGCAGTTGGGGTCGTAGCTGGACATCAGGTAGGCCCTGCCGCTTTTGTGGGCGGGATAGAATTTTTCATACTGCACCCGGGCCACTTCCTTGCCGTCTATGCTGGCGGTCAGCTCATCACCCTTGAGCACCAGGGTCAAATGATGCCAGGTAGCTGGAATGAAGCCATCTATCTTGCCGGTCGCGAGGGGTGGCACCTTCAACTTGTTCTCCTTGCCATTCACCACTTCAACAGCCTCAACCGATGCCTCAATCGCCCACATGCCATCCTGTTGGAGGACCAGGCCGGCGCCGCGCTGTTCGCCGCACCAGTAGCGTCCGCCAATCCCGGCCTTGCCGGCGGTGACCAGCACATCCGCCTGGATGGTGTAATCGGTCCAGTTAAGGTCACCGAAAATGGTGTGAGGGAGGTCACCTCCCGCGCCACCCCAAAGAATGCCCTCTTTCGGCGCGATTTGCTTCAGGCACATGCCTTTGCCATCCGCGCGCTTGGCGGTTTCAAACGAGCCTTTCATATCGGTGGTGTATTTCGCAATCGCACCCGCGGCATAGCTTTCGAAGTCGTCCTGGTAGAGCAACGGGAAGGCCGCGGCGGGCGGCGGTGCCGGGTGCGCTCCTTTCTTCTGGCCGGTGGTGGTACTCAGCGTATAGATGCTGTTGCCTTCCAGGGAAATGGTAAAGGTG
>CAINDV010000155.1 GCA_903847485.1 uncultured Verrucomicrobiota bacterium | reverse complement strand
GGGTAGCGCCGGCAGGGCGGAGGAGAAGCGGGCAGGTCGCCACTACACGCGGTTTGGGGCGGTTTCGAGTCGTCCGGCGGCGAAAAACCCAGCAAAAGCGGGGTGTGAAATCTGGAAAACTGTTCAGTTCAGATCGGCTCCAGTAGCGGAAGTCGGGTTAGACGCTTTCCCGAGCCACAACCAGGCGGACAAGCCGCGGGTACGGCGGCTGGCGGAACGGCTGCGGGCGGCGGGTGTGGTTCGATGAATGGGAAGTCCCCGTAGCGGCGTCTCGGCAGAGCGCTGCACCTTGTTGTTTCGCGATCCGGCCAACGCCGGCCGCCGCTTCATCGCGCTCCTGTCGAACGACTGCCATTGCCCCAACGGGGCTTCGGCCTCGAGCCCAAGGTTGGCACCCCGCGCCTACCTTGGGTGCGTGCCGCGAAATTGCATCAACCCCAACGGGGTTGTGGCGGAGGCGCGTGGTTCCTTGCCGCAACTCCGTCGGGGTTGTGGGGCAATCGCACGACGGTTCCCCAGGGTAGTTCCGCCGACGGAACAACCCTGGGCTTTGTTGCGCAGCCCCGTTGGGGCTGACACAATGCGTCCGCCAGTTGCAACATGACCACGGAATTCCAATACGACGTATTCCTGAGCCACAACTAGGCGGACAAGCCGCGGGTGCGGCGGCTGCCGGAGCGGCTGCGGACGGCGGGGCGGCATGTGTGGTGCGATGAATTGAAACCATGAGCAAGAAGCTGCAACTCGCCGTGCCAGAACCCGTGGAGCCTCTCCTGCGCGTCGTACGTGAGGAGCGGGTCATTCTTGACACCGATCTCGCGCGGCTCTACGGCGTCGCAACCAAAGCCCTCAACCGGGCGGTGAAACGCAATGCCGACCGGTTTCCGTCGGACTTTGTTTTCCGGCTTGCGCCCGATGAGTTCGAATCTTTGAGGTGCCAAATTGGCACCTCAAAGAGCGGAAAGGATGGCCTGCAACCCGCGCCGAGTTTAGACGGCAGCTCGAAGTCGCAATTTGCGACTTCAAAGAGCGGACGTGGCGGCCGCCGATACCTGCCTTACGCTTTCACCGAACACGGCGCCATCATGGCGGCCAACGTCCTGAACAGCCCGCAGGCCACGCAGATGAGCGTCTATGTCGTCCGGGCCTTCGTGAAGATGCGCTCGGCCTTCTCGGATAGCCGGTCGCTGGCGCGCAAGCTGGCCCAGTTGGAAAAGGAACTCGAGAGCCGCCTCGACATCCACGAGACGGCCATCGTGGAAGTCCTCCAGCGCGTCATGGACATCCTTGATCCGCCGCCCCAGCCGGAGCCGAAGTGACGCCAGATCGGCTTTCACGCAGCCGACGACAAGGAAAAGGAGTGAAACCATGACCACCGAATTCCAATACGAGGCTTTCCTGAGTTACCACTCGGCGGACAAGCCGCGGGTGCGGCGGCTGGCGGAACGGCTGCGGACGGCGGGGCGGAAGCCAAAGGAAAAATGCAGAAGGCAGAAGTTTTTCCTTCTAGAGGGTGTTGCGAAAGTTTTTGCAAGTGACTGTGTTTTAACGTCGGTCGCCATTATTGATGGCCTGTTGGCAGGGATTGAGCGGGTTAGATGTGCAAAGCATCGCGAAAGCTGTGCCCGTATTGATTGTAAGTTGATTTTTCCAGTTACAGAACGCGGACGCAATCTAGCACCATAAGATGAGAATTTCAAAATTCACCAATGAATTGACACTGTGTTAAATCAACTTTCGCAACACCCTCTTCTAAACTCTTCATTCATCCTTTCTCGCTGGTGGGGCTGGAGCGCAGCACCGGGCTGTTTCGCGATCCGGCCAACGCTGCTCGCCGCTTCCTCCCGCTCCTGCTGGCCGCAATTGCTCGACCATCGAAGCGCCTTTCTCATCCTTCGCCATGAAACCAGTGGCAGTCGTCCTTGATACGAACGTGCTGGTCGCCGCCGCCCGCAGTCAGCGCGGCGCGTCTTTCGCGCTGCTCCGGACCTTGCCGTCAGGGAAATGGCGGATGAACCTCTCGCCCGCGTTGATGCTGGAATACGAGGCCAAGCTCAAGACTGAAGCGCTCCGGCAGGGTCGCCCCTTGGCCGTCGTGGATCGCTTCCTGGACTTCCTGGCGTCAATTTTAGACCGGCGGCAGACCTATTTTCTCCTGCGCCCGCTCCGCCGCGATCCGGGTGACGACTTCGTGATCGAACTGGCGGTGGCCGGTCGCGCGCTGTTCATTATCACGCACAATGCGCGCGACTTCACCGGGGCCGCCGAGTATGGTGTCAACGTCATTCGGCCGCACGAGTTCCTGCGGCTGATGGAGAACGTATCATATGAGTGCGATTCAAATCGAATTGCCGGAGCCGGTGCGACAGCGCGCCGCGCAACTGGCGCAGCAGCAGTCCATGTCGCTCGACCGCTTGATGGTGGTCGCGCTTGTGGAGAAACTGGCCGCCGTGTTTCCCGACGAAACCATGGAAGAGCGCGCCCGCCGGGACACGCGCCGGGGCTTCGACGAATTCATGCAAGGCGTGCCAGACGTTGAGCCGCCGGATTTCGATCAACTGCCCAGCGGGTTCAAGACCTGGAAATGACCTCTGCAGACGAGCAAGGAAAGACGTTCACCCACGACGTTTTCCTGAGCCACAACCAGGCGGACAAGCCGCGGGTGCGGCGGCTGGCGGAACGGCTGCGGGCGGCGGGGCTGCGGGTGTGGTTCGATGGATGGATCATCCGGCCGGGGGACGACATTTACCTGGCCATCGAGCGCGGGCTGGAGGCGTCGCGCACGCTGGTGCTCTGCCTGTCGCCGGCGGCGCTGGGATCGGACTGGGTGGGGCTGGAGCGCAGCACCGTGCTGTTTCGCGATCCGGCCAACGCCGGTCGCCGCTTCATCCCGCTCCTGCTGGCCGACTGCAAACTCCCGGACACGCTGCGGCGTTACAAGTATGTGGACTTTAGGGAAGACAGTGATAGTGCTTTGAGCCAACTCTTTAATTCCCTGACCGAGCAGGCGGAATGTGCATCAAGCCAAATCGGAGAATCAGCGCACAAGTCGGCTGCCCGCGCGCAGACTTTGGCCGGGGCCGACCCCACTGCCAGCCAAGTGACCGGTTCAGCATCCCGGCCGGAGTTATCGGTTCGCCAGCGAGTCGAAACCGTGGAAGGTGCAGCGGCGGTAACCGGTATCCAAGCGAAGCGCATGAAGACGGGCAAGCTCGTGATTGACCAGAAAACGCGGGTGCTCGGTCCTGGCGGCAAGCTTACCGGTGCGGATATCGATGAAGTTAGCTAGCAATCCGTACGAACATGATCACGGCTGGAGAATTCGACTTCTCGAGTTACATCACAGAACGAACGAGGGATTTTACGGGCCGTGGCTGGATTTTGACTGAGTTGGATCGCTGGCTGGCCGACAAGACCAGTCCGCGTTTTTTCATTCTGACTGGAGAGCCTGGCGTGGGTAAGACGGCTCTCGCGGCCCATCTGATCCGCAGTCGACCGGAGCTAATTGGCGGCTACCACTTTTGTTCGGCGCGCCGCGGCGGGTGGATTGACCCGGTGGCCTTCTCGCGCTCGCTTGCCCTGCAGTTTTCGCACCGCTATTCCGGCTTTCGCGAGAGCTTGCTAAGGCATGAGGGGGTGCAGATCGATGCGCATCAAGCAATTGGCGTCATGACTGGCGGCCAAGCCGTGAACGTCTTGATCGAGAATATCCAAGTGGTAGGTGAGGAGGCGACATTCAATCGGCTAGTGCGCGCCCCGCTCAAAGATGTTCCCGCCGCTGACGCGACGGGTCAGTTGATCGTTGTCGTTGACGGTTTGGATGAAGCGCTCGCCTACAACGGGGCGACCACCATTGTGGATCTTCTGTCGCGGGCCGACGACTTGCCTCCTTTCGTGCGTATGGTCCTTACGTCGCGCGATGAACGCCGTGTGCTGCGTTATTGGGATCATGTGCCGCACTTCCGCATCCATGCCGGCGGCGAATCCAATCTCGAAGATGTACGCGCATATGTGACGCTTCGTCTGGACCGAGTGATGCAGACGTCGAGTAAGACTATTGAAGACATTGTGCACAAAAGTGCCGGGAACTTCCTTTATGTGGTCCATCTTCTGGATACAATCGAGCGGCAGCCCGAGCTTCTAGAACAACTGGACACCTTTCCGGAAGGCTTGGATGGGGTGTATCGAATGTTTCTTAACAGTCGGGATGTCGGGCGCGATTTTGGCCGTTGGGAGAGCCACTTCCTACACCCGCTCGGAATACTGGCCGTCGCCCGTGAGCCGATGGACGAGAACCAACTGGCGGAACTGACCGGCATGGACGGGCAACGGGTGGCAATGGTTCTCAGGGATTTGTGGCAATACCTCTCCATCGAGGATTCACAACCCCAGCGCTACCGGATATATCATCAGTCCTTTGTTGACTTCCTCCTCGACAAGCAGCGCTCGCAGGACCACTGGCTCGATGCGCGCAATTGGCATGGTCAAATCGCGGCTTGCTACTTTCGATCTCTCCCAAAGGAGTCAGGACCACATTCCCTTCCAGCGCCGTACGCGCTGCGTCACCTGTCTCACCATCTGTTCGCAGCGGGCATGAGCGAGTCGCTCTTTGGTCTCGTGGAGAGTCCTTTTTGGTGTCACTGTCAATATGAACGGGACCCGACAGGAAGCGCTTACGCGACAGATCTGGATCTCGCTCTCAGGTTCGCCTCCCAATCGGGGGGCAGAGGATTGGCGAAGTTGGTGGGCTACGCTGTCACGCGGGCATCCGTGGTTGAGCCGTTCGCTGACATCTCCCCCGATCTGCTGGCAGAGTTGGTCTTGGTCGGCCGGGGGGACGAAGCTTGGAACCTCGCTGCATCGATCATGAATACCAAGAAGGGAGCCGCGGCATTTGCGCGCATTGGTGCAGCCTTGTGGAAACGGGAGGATTCTGGCCGTGCGCGCGACGCTTGGCGCAGGGCCCGTGAACTAGCTGTCTCGGTAGGACAGCCAGCGGCCTCAGCGGAGGCTTACCTGGCGCTACTCGAAGCATTGGCAAACAGCCGGCAGAACGATGAGCTGCGGCAGGTCGAGAAGGAAGTCGAACGATCCATTCAGCGCATCCCCGACGTGAGGGATCGGGTAGCCAAGCGCGCTGAGGTGTTAAACGCTTTGGCCCCCATTGACCACTCAAATTGGGCGAGGGATCTGATCGATTCATCGGTTCTAGAAATCGAATCGATCGAGCATCGCCCATATCATTATGGGGGGAGCGATCACGAAGATCCGCCTTACGACTCTTGTACCGGAGTTTGGGAAAAGTGCTGGTGTGCCCAGGACATCGGCAGTGCTCTGCTTCGCTTTCGGGACCAAGAGTGGAGCACAGAATACCTGACGCGCTTAGAAAGCACGATCCGATGCGCCGAACAAATAGAGGCCAACATGCGGATGGAGAATCCGCGATACCGCCTATTTCGTTCTGCAGGTGAAGAGGTTAAACGCGCACTTTCGAGCCTAAGCGAGGTTCGTAAGCATGGGAGCGGCATCCCTCTGCGAGGGCTCATCTCTCGATGGGAGGTGAGCCGCATCATTGGAATCATCGAGTGCATTTCTGAGAAGCGCTTCGGGGAGGTCAGTGTTACCTACCTCGGTAATGATGACGTAGAAAGCATCGTCCAATCACTTGTGCGTGGTGGCGCCCTGAACGAGGTGATTAACTGGGGATATCTGCTCGCAAAGCAAGAGCCACCCAGACTTGATTGCCTTGCCAGGATGGCTCTGGCCTTTGCGAGGAATGGCATTAAGGATGTCGCCGCTGGGTTGGCCGAGGTCATAGAGCGCGCCGCCGCTGTGGACCCGGCGAAATGCGACCTGTCGACCTTGTTGGACTGTGCTATCGCCATGGACTTGGTGCAGAATCGAGCGTTGGCGTCGCGCCTGAAGGCACGGGCAGATGTCGTCAGTCAGGCCCAACAAGGCAAGCAGGATAACTTGCTGCGAATAGCGAGGGCATGGCGGGAGCTTGGAGACCATCCCCGTGCCAGCGACCTCCTGACTCAGGCTCTGCCCGCCCACCAGTTGGCGATCAAGACTGCGAGACGTGACGAGGCCCTCGCCAAGCTCAAGATTCCGAATACGGAGGCTATCCCGGTCCCTCAACCCGGTTCAGCCGCTCTCTGGGATGTGCCCTCGCTGGCCAAGAGCGCCTTGCGATATACGAGACAAGCCACAGAAGTCTGCGATGTCTTGAAGACAATGGAAATCTCGGCGTTGCCCAGTGAACGCCTTGCGCAACGCGACCGACTGAAAAAGGCTTTGGAAGCGCAACCGAAGGATCAATGGGAAGCACTTGCTGGAACCCTAAGAGTCCTGCTGGCCTTGAATGAGTACGAGACTACGCTCGAATGGGCCGGGCGTTTTTCCAAGAACGACTTGCGGGCCGACTTGCTAATGGCTATCGCCCTGAGAGTTACCGAGGAAGCCAATCCAGTGGTAGCAGCCAAGGTTCTCGATCGGCTGCTGGGTTTGACCAAGGATTTCTGGGCAAAAGAGGAGATCTCTCGCGTTCTAGGGGCGGTTGCTTTGGCCTATGCCGCCCTGGGTGATGCCGTCAAAGCATGGGAAACTGTTCAATTGATCGAATACAACGACCTGCGCGCCGATGCCGTATCCGCGATGCTCCTGCGCTGGCGTGAACAAGGGAGAAAAGAAATGATCCGGCAGAACGCTGCTTCAGCCCAGACGTTCTTGGATGGTATTTGGGCCCGCGTCGAAGCCGTGCGCGGGATGGTGGTGCTGGCTGCTTCACTGGTTTGGGTATCCGACCGGTCGGGTGCGGAATCAACACTGCGTCGCGCGTTTGCGGCGGTGGAACAACTAGATAGACCCCAGCGCGAGGAACGGCCATCGTTTTTCACAGTCCCAACCATCGAACGGAGGGGACGTTGGGAACACCGATACGTCGAAGAGAACCTCGGAGCGTTGGCCGGGAGCGGATTTGCCGACGAAGCGATCTTGTTGGCAATCAAACTCGGGGCCGCCATTCACTTACCGGCCGCCCTGAACTCGATCGGGGCCACCGCTCTCGCCCAAGGTGATACTCGCATCTATCAACGCGTCTTGCTTCTTCGGAGCGAATTGGGACGGGACTCGGCCTATTCCATCCCCCATCCGTCTCAAACGGCCTCTCTTGAGTTTAGGGTTGCCTGGGTCACAGCGGCCTTCCTCGCTGCCTCTGTTTCAGGGCAGGATGAAGTCTGGAACCATCTCAGGGAGTTCGGGCCAACCTTGTCTCAGCTTGATGAGAGTCTCCCTAAGTGTATCCTCGATCAGATCGAACGTTTGGAAACTGCGGTACAGATGGCTTCTGGAAAACCCAAGAGCCACGCGTGATCACCGCCTGTCTTGTTGTCAGAAACGAAGCTGGGCGGCTGGCTGAGTGTTTTGCCGCTATCCAGCCATTCGTTTCCGAGATTATCGTCGTAGATACCGGCTCAACGGACGAGACCCCGGACATGGCTCGCCGGCTGGGAGCAGAGGTCTATGCCGTGCCATTTACCAATTTTGCACAAGCACGCAATGCGGCCTTGGAGAGGGCGAGGGGCGACTGGATTTTGGTTCTCGATCCGGACGAGAGTTTTGAGCCCGGCCATTTGCGCCGCTTTGTCGAATTCACCCGCCGGCGCGACTTGCTCGGTTGCATGATTCCGCGGTACGACTATTTGGGGCAGTTCGGATGGAGCTTGTCACGTCCCTGTCGTTTCTACCGGAACCTTCCTGGCGTGGGATATCGGCGAGCGGTCTTTGAGGAGCCGGAGTTTCCAGCTGAATTGTCCGGGCAGATCCTGTGTTGTTGGGAGGTCGCCATTCACCACTATGGCTTCCAGCTTCCGGAAGGGGTACTGTCGGAAAAGCGGCTGCTTTACGGACGCCTGCTCCAGTCGGGTAATAATCCTCAAGAAGAACCGTGGGCCTTTGCCGCCCTTGCCACGCTGAAAGCCGACAGCGGAGACATAAACGCCGCCCTCGGATTGTTGGAAGCACAGGCGCGTTCCGCCGCAGGTCGCGCGCGACGAGATTTCGTGATCTGCCACGCGAAGCTACTCTTTGCGGCGGGTCGGTACAACGAGGCAGTTGTTGTAATCGAGCATGCTTTGCCCGATGAGCGCGGTACCGGCTATCGAGAAAGTCGTCTGCACAACTTAAAGGGATTGGTTATGAGTCGTTCATCAAGACCTGAAGACGCACGGGATTGCTTCAGACAGGCGCTACAGTGCTGCCCGGAGGTCGCGGCCTATTGGGTGAATCTTGCCCTCGCACAGAAACGGCTGGAACAGGTCTCTGAATATCGCCTTGCGTGGGCGACTGCGGCGAAGCTCAACCCACAAATCCTGCGAACGCCCGTCGCCAATTTTTTTGGGTACAATTACCAGCAGCATTGGGTTCACCGGCTGGATACCGATTGCGCGGCAGCCTCGCTGGTAGGGTTGTCGCCAAGTGCTTGATCCTCTTCTTCCCAGATGAACATTCCAGCGCGAAGACGCGGTTTCACTTTGAGGAGTTCGTCCTGGCCTAGGCCAAACGCCGTGCGCTGGATGGCACGGTGGAACTGGTCCGGTTCTTCGTGTGTCCCGATTGCGGCGACCCGGTGCCGGACAGCTACGTGAAGCGGCTCCGGGAAAAGGGGAAGATGGAGTTCAACTATCCCTGCGGCGGGACGGTGTCACTGGCCGAGCCGAAGGAACGGATTCACTTCCGGTCGAAGGTCGAGGCGATGGACAAATCCGCCAACGGGCAGCGGGATTTCGATTTCTGTCGGACACCATTCCAATGTGGCCCAAAAACTGTCCGACCTCAGCCCGGAACACTGTCCGATATGAATCGGAACGGTGTCCGGCTCAAATCGGAACGCTGTCCGACAGAAATCGGAATCAGTGTCCGACAGCCGTCGGAATGCGCAGACGGCAACGCGGTTGTCCCACGGATGCCCAGTTTGACAATGACACGCGCTTTCAAGGCTCGCACGCCCATCCGGATGGGTTGGGGCAGGTCATCCGCTTTTGCCTGTCGTTGGGCGTCACGCCAGTCTTTGCCCCGCCGCGGGAACACGGGCCGCAAAATCTCCATGAGAGCTTCAACCATCTGTGGCAGCAGAAGGTCTGGCAGCGCTTTCACCACGCCAGTGTCCCGGCCTTCCAGGCCACCAGTGACCGGTTCGTGGCCGCTTACCGGCAGCGCCGGGCGACGCGGGATGACCAGGCCCCGCCCCGCCGCGCCTTTCCCAAGCGCTGGCGTCTGGATTGGCAGCAACGTCCCAGCGGCACCGTCATTTACCTGCGCCGCACCAACCCCGAAGGGGCGATCCAAGTGTTGGGCCATCGGTGGGCGGTGGATCGGTTGTGGGTCAACCGGCTGGTGCGCGTCAAAGTGGATTTGCGACCAATCAAATCCGCTGCTACCGTTTCGCCGGCACACACCGGAGGATCAACCACTGGCCAAAACTTTCAAATGTGTGTTTCCGCACAAGCCCTTTCATCCCGCCTGACCAACATCAGATGGCACTTGCCCATTTATGGGTGGTTTTCTGCGATTTTCAGGGTAAGGTCGTTGGGTGTTTTAGCCTTGCCGAGACGACGCATTGCCGGTATTTTGTCCTAGTTGATGCGCGGTTAGCTCAGTGGTAGAGCACTTCCTTGACACGGAAGGGGTCACAGGTTCAACTCCTGTATCGCGCACCATCCTAAATCCTCTGTTTTCTTCTCACAGCACCGATCCCAGCCAGGCCACTGCCCAGACGACTTTCGCTGAATATCCCAATGAAATCAAAGCTTTTGCTTCCGTCGCTAGCTGATGCTTGCGCAAGAAATCCG
>CAINDV010000154.1 GCA_903847485.1 uncultured Verrucomicrobiota bacterium | reverse complement strand
TTAGAAACTGTTTGAGCCAACCTAACCATCGCGGTGGGGGAACCGCTCCCAGAGTAAATCAGTGACAGGCGCGACGCCTGTCCTACGCCGCCGGCCACGGCTTTGGTGTGGCTTTCGTCTGCATGGTTACGGCTTAGTCCTGCAACCGCCCCGGTTGCAGTTCGGCTCTGCGGGCGTGGGTGCATGCAAGACTTTCGCCGGCGGGGCACCGGCACCACTACGGGGTTTTGAAAGAGCCTCGCAGTGCTTGGATTCTTTATGGCAATGATTTTATGCTGATATTACGGAACATGACCGGATCGTTGTGCCCGGCGAAACCGAAGTGGCCCGACGCGCGGCTCTTGCCCGGATGCGCACTGGTAGCCATGTAATCGCTCACCGTGCTCAAGTCCGTGTCGAGAATGACCGTGCCGTTCAACTCTACTTTGATCTTAGAACCATTGACGGTGACTTCCTGGTAGTTCCATTCGCCGATGGGCCGCTGATAACCACGCGCCGCCGCCGTCATGCCGTAGGCCGAGCCGTGCGCCTGGCGCGGATCAATCTTTTGTCCGGTCGCTTTTTCATAAGCGTCGTCCAAGACTTGAAGTTCGCACATCCCCTGATAGGCGGTGTCGCCGGAGCCGGGATAGCGAATCGCCAGGCCGTTGTTGCCACCGGGCGGCAGCTTGAATTCCAGGCGCACCACGAAGTTAGTATAGGTCGCCTTGGTGAAGATAGTTCCGCCCTTACCCGGCTGGCAGACGATCGCTCCGTCCTTCACCTCATAGTTATCCACCGGGCCGGCCCAGCCTTCTAAGTCCCGCCCGTTGAACACCGCTTGAAAACCCGCCGGATCCGGCCCGCGCAACGTCGTGTTGGCTTCCGCGACGGGTACCTCGCGCACAAAGATATTCCGCCAGCGAATCTCGCCACCATGCGTCTGAAGCTCGATCGGCCCCTGCGCCGGAATAGGTGCCTTGCGGTCGTAGTAATTCTCCATGTTGGCATTCACGACCACGGGCCGGTCATTCAGCCAGACCCAGGTCCGCGCGCCCAGTTGCACGATGCGGAAGTGATTCCACTCACCGAACGGCTTGTCCGCCAGCACGAGCGGATCCTTGCCCGGCGCGCCGGGGCTGTTGTTCCACAGGCTGCCGGAGCCTTTGTCCGCGCCGATCCTGAACTTGGCTTGTTCCGTGTAGTCCCAGATCTGCACCTGGGGACAGCCGCGCAAGTAAATCCCACTGTCCGACAGCGGCACGGTCCGATAGTCCACCAGCAACTCGATGTCACCGTAGTCCTTGATCGTGGTGGCGTACTTGCCGCGACCGCCATTGACGAGTTCCGCGCCTTCGGCCTTCCAATTGGCCCGCATGTCCGCCGTCCACGCTTCATCCTGGGCCTTGCGTTGGTCCTCTGGCATGGCTAGGTATTTACGGTGATCAACCGTTTCGCCACCGCGCCAGCCGGAGAGATTTTCCCCGTTGTAAAGAGCGGTAAAGCCCGGGGGCGCTTTGACCGGGGCGGCGGAAGCGGTGCCGGCAACGAGCGCAGCAGCGGCCAGCGCCAGCAGCGAGGTGGAACGCAAAGGACGACATATCGGATGAGACGATAGATCAAGTTTCATAGGTAATAAATGTGGACCGAATCTTGGCGATTTCCCCCAAGGCGTCAAGCGGCCAGTTGTGAAATCGTCACTATTCAGGCCGAATGACGAATGAATGACGAAGTCCGAAACCCGCCGGTTTGCTTGCCCCGCTAGGCCGGCTGAGTTCTTAGTTGGACCGGGCACGAGACTGGGCCCAGAACCAGACCGCCGCCGGAAGCAACGATTCGTCATTTGGATTTTGGGCTTCATTCGTCGTTCGTCATTCGTCTTCGGAGTCCGGGCTGAATAGTTACCCACCTGATTCTTTCACCCGAACCAATCTTTTCGAGGTTAGAGACAGGCGCGACGCCTGTCCTACGGCATAGATACGACTGAGCCGCAACCGTGCAGTCGGGACGGTGGGGGTTGAACCGCAGAGACGCGAAGAGCGCAGAGAAAACAACTCACCGGCTAGGTTGTGTTTGCTCAGAGCGTGTATGAAAACGCCTGGCGTGGTAGGGCGAGGCTCCTGCCGAGCCGTCCGATAGGATCATTGCCGCTGTCGTTGAGGCTCGGCAGAAGCCTCGCCCT
>CAINDV010000153.1 GCA_903847485.1 uncultured Verrucomicrobiota bacterium | reverse complement strand
GCCAGATCGGGACGCCAGGTGAGGGCACCTGGCCTACAAGAGGGCGGTTTTGTGGGGGATGGAGGCCGGGTGCCCTCACCCGGCGGGGGGTGACAGTGCCATAATGAGCAGGCCAAGCGCCTTGGGCGCATGTGGCAGGGCCGATGAACTAGCATTTATTCATCACTGCGCTCCAGCAATTTGTGGATGAGTTCATTGGAAGAATTGCCGGGCGGAACCAGCCCCGTCAGAGACGACAGATACTCGCCGCCAACCCACCGTTCGGCCGTCCCTTGCGGGACTTAGCCGCGCTGGGGGCCGGTAGGTTGGAATTGGTCACGGCAAGACTTCCCAACCAAGAACGCCCCCAATTTAGCGAGTGATCTCCCCGTCACAGCGACTTGAGGTAAGCCGTCAGCCCGTCCCAGCCGGCGCCAGTGCCGATCACGACCGTTGAGAGAATCAATGTGCCGATGCCGCCGGCGATAAGGAGGTGTGCCTTCTTACTGGAACCTTTCCACTCATGAAGGATCCAGCCCCACATGGTGCTAAAGATGATGATGCTGGCCATGTGCAGCGTCCAGGAGGCGAAGCCGAACTTGCCCATCTGCGTTTCACCCATGCTGTAAAAGAAGAATTGGAAGTACCAAGTGGACCCGGCCAGGGCACAGAAAAGCAGGTTCGGCAAGCGAGGTATCTTCAGGTCGGCCAGCGAAGCAGCCGCCAAGGCTTGGGCCGGCGAGGACGCTCCGTGTTCTCCGCCGGAGGCTGCCGCTCCCGCGTGCTCCGGGCGGACATGGGAGGCGAGGTATTGGTAACCGGTGCGGTTCTTGAAGTTGAGCAACACACACCACAGAAAGTTCACCGTGAAGCCCCCGAGCAGAATGACAATCAGGCGCGGCAGGCCCTGCCACAACTGGTGTTTCTGGTGATAGGCCAGCAGGTTGCCACCGGCAAGTGTGGTGGCGACCGCCACTTCCTTCACGGTAAAGTCTTTCAAGTTGTGGATGAGCTGGGCCTCCTTGGATTTGCCAGCCAGGGTGGTGAATTGCTGTGCGTATGCAGCGACTCGCGCCGCCACTGGATTCGCGGACTGGGCCAGGAGTTTTGCCTGCTCCGGCACCGCCCCGGTGCTGGCGGTCAGTTGCTGCTCCAACGCGGCGATTTGTTCCTCCGCCAGCGTGCGCTTCTTGCCCTGTAGATTTCCCACAGTGCGTTTCAAGTCCGCGAGTTCCGCCTGGATCACCAGCGGGGCCTCTAGGCGCTCAACGACGTTTCCGAAGGAAGGATTGGCCTGAACATTCGCGCTGGCGGTCTTGAAAAACGCCGTGGCCTTGAGGCCCTTGACAAGTTCATCGGTAGCATTGGCGTCCAGTGGCGTCACGTCTTTCACGGCCACGTTGTCAGCCTTGGCCGCGTGGATGTAATCGGAGCGCAAGGTCAGGACGGTGATAGGTTCGCCCGCCGTCATGCCAAAGGAAAATCCCGCGCTCATGATGCCGGAGAAAGTGGCGACGAGGATGCCCTTCTGGAAATTGAATTCGGCGATGGCCTTCTTCTTCTCCGCTTCGGGCAGCTCCCGCTCTTTGGTCAACCCGGCGTAGGCGGCAATCGCGATGCCGGCGAGACAAATGGCCACCCCCAGCAGGATGATCCGGCCTGAAGTGGTGGCAGCGATCTGGATGAGTGTCTCGGGCACCGGGATAGCCGGGATGAACAGCTTGAAGAGGGGCGGCAGCAAGGTGCCAAACGCGGCACAGTAGCCCAGTGCCACGCCCATGCCCAGCGACATTCCCAGGTAGCGCATCGTCAGGCCGAACGTCAGCCCCCCGAAGCCCCACATGGCTCCGAAGAGGTAGGCCTTGACCAGCGTGGCGGGCGGGGCGCTCTTCAACACCCCAACCGTATCGCTGGTCATGAGGGTGGCCAATACCCACGGGCAGATAATCCAAGAGAAGAAGCCGCCGACGAGCCAGTAGGTTTCCCACGACCACTTCTTCACGCCTTTGTAGGGCACGTAGAAGGAGCCGGAGGCAAGGCCACCGAGCCAGTGAAAAATAACGCCGAGAAAAGGATTCATAGAAAGATTATTTGAGTGTGTGCCAAGCCTGTAGGGTTATCCGCGCCGGGACAAGACTTCCTGCTCGTAACGCTTCACTTCGTCCAGCCAAGCCACGCCTACTGGCACATTCATGCGATGACAGAAGTAATCCCAGACCGCGCCGAAGGGCAGCACCTTGGTGTCTTCCATGAGTGCCAGGCGCGAGGTGTAGTCACCGGCGAGTTCCGCCTTCTTAAGTTCATCAATCGGCGCCACCAGCGCCAGCAGCAGCGCCTTGGACATGTTACGAGTGCCGATAACCCACGCCGCGATGCGGTTAATGCTGGCATCGAAGTAATCAAGGCCGATGCGGACGCGGTCGGTATAGCCGCCCCACACTATCTCCTGGGCGATGGCCTGGAGTTCGTCGGTGAGCGTGACGACGTGGTCGCTGTCCCAGCGGACGCCGCGACTGACATGCAGCGCGATCTCCGGCAGGAAGCACAGCACGGAAGAAATCTTGTCGGCAATGCCTTCGGTGGGGTGATAATGGCCGGCGTCGAGCGTGAGCAGCTTACCGCGGCTTACCGCGTAGCCCAGATAGAACTCGTGCGAGCCGGCGGTGTAACTCTCGGCACCGATGCCAAAGAGCTTCGGCTCGACGGAATCCACGTTGTACTTCTTATCTAACTTCTTCTTAAAGATGGCGTCGAGCGAGGTGGCGAGGCGTTCGCGCGGGCCTTTGCGGTCGGCGGGCGTGTCCTTGATGCCGTCGGGAATCCAGAGATTAGTGAGACAGGTCTTACCGATAGCCTTGCCGAATTCCGCGCCGATTTCGCGGCAGCGGATGCCGTGTTCGATCCAGAACTTGCGAATGCCGGCGTCGGCGGAAGTCAGCGTAAAACCGCCGCTGACGTTCGAGTGTGAGAAATAGGTCTGGTTGAAATCCAGGCCAATCTTGAGCGACTTAGCCCAAGCGATCCAGTGCTGAAACTGCTCCACGGTAAGCGCGTCACGGTCCACCTTCTTACCCTCCATCTCAGCGTAGCAGGCGTGGAGATTGAAGCGATGCGAGCCGGGGATCAGCGAGATGGCCTTGGCGAAGTCCGAGCGGAGTTGGTCGGCGGTGCGGGCCTTGCCGGGGTAATTACCGGTGACGGCCAGGCCGTCGCCGAGCGCGCCGGCGGCGTTTTCGAAGCCACCGACGTCATCCCCCTGCCAGCAGTGCATCGAGATAGAGAGGCGGGCGAGCTTGTTCAGAGCTTCGTCGGTATCCACGCCCAGTCGGGCGTAGCGGTCCTGGGCTAGTTTATAGGCCTGTTCAATGGAACGCGGTTTGATTTGCATAGGTCAATATTGATTAGATGTTACAAAACGTCGGAGACCAACGGTAGGAAGCACCCCGCGCTTTGTCACTGAAAAAAAGCCCCGCCCATGCAGGACCGGTGCAAAAGTGGCGCGGGCTTCCGGCCTGCGTCCATCCTGGCGAGTGTCGTCGCTCGCCGCGCCTGACGGCAACCGGGACGGTTGTCGGGACACTGACAGTCGGGACGGCGGCCCCACTCCCGTCCGCCCCACGGGGTCGGCAGACGTCATTGGTTGCTAGTCAACCGGTCGTCAACCGGAGTGCGAACAGTAGGGTAACGTCTCTCCGCGCGGAAGACCGGCCTTCATTGCCATTGCATTAAGCCGTACTGGGCTCGCCAATTGACTCAACCTGCCCCTACCTGTAGTGTAGGGTATGATTGAGGACTACCCCACAACGATCCTGGCGTTCGCGCGCCGCTTCGTCACGGACGCCGCCTGTCGTG
>CAINDV010000152.1 GCA_903847485.1 uncultured Verrucomicrobiota bacterium | reverse complement strand
CTCGACCTGCGCGGCTGGGTGCTGGAGTTCCTGCCAGCGGTGGGCAAAAGGATGGCCAGCGGGAATCTCCGCCAGCGCCTTCAGCAACTGAGCGTAGTCTGGCTGCGCCGCCAGCGAAGGATTTTTGGTCAGGAGAGTGACGGTCGTGAAGCGGCGGCGGTGTGCGAGGAGTCCTTCCAGCGTGCGTTTGGTGTCGCCAAGCCGGATTTCCAGCGGCTGAAAGGGATCGGTGCTGTTGGAGATATGGACCGGGGCCGGCGGAACATCGAAGGCTTCGAGGTCTGCCAAGTCTTTGGCAAGTGCTTTGGCGAAGTCGTTTTTGCCGCCGGCGTGGGCAGGTTCGTAGGCGGCGGCGTAGCAGTAGAGACAGCGATGGGCGCAGCCGGTATAGATGTTGATGCAGTAACGATGGCCCGCTGGGAAGGCGCACTGGTGAGCAAATGGACAATACCACTTGATGACGCGTGGCCGGGTGGGAACGAGGATTGGCTTGGAAGATTTGTGCGGCAGGAAGTAGCGACTCAAGGCGAGTTGCTCGGCTGGAGAGCGTCCTTCCCAGACAGGGCGGAAGCGCGGATCAATGCGCAACAAGGAAGCTACTGCGGCGGGATGCTTCAGCGGCGAGCCGGCTGGCACGGGCACCGTCTGCGGCGTAATTCCGTCGAGATGGATTTGATGGGCGGTCATGTGTTGTAGGTGAGGATAAGGAGATCAGCCTGCTGCATGTCAGCATCTTTCCTCCATCGCAGTGTGAACCGGGTCAGTTCGGACCGGAGTTCGTTGGCTAGCCTCATCAGGCGCAGCAATACGATTTGCAGGAGCGGGTCCTCAGCGGCTTTGTAGGCGCTGCCCAAGTCGGAGCCGAGCAACTGTGCCGTCTGGGTGGCTTTGGTGATTTCTTCCTGCACAACGCGAGATGAGGCAGAGCTTTTCGCCGGCGCAGCAGTTGATCTCAATTTCGGTTTCATAGGGAAATCCATAATTAGACTCCTTCCAGGTGCAACACTTCGTTGCCCTGAGACGCGAGGAATTCGGCGATCTGAAGTTGATGAGAATCGGCGACCCGGCATTCGGCGCACCTCAAACACACAGGTGTTTCGAGGCGTTCGAGCCGGGCGACGAGCAGGTGCCCGGCGCACTGAATAATCGCGGCGTAACACTCGGGCCAGTCCTCATGTTTCATAAACCCGTTGCCCAGCTTTGGCATCGAGCGGTAACCAATGCCGGCGGAAGCGAAGCAGCACTCGCTGCCTTTGTCCGGCGTCTTCGCCTTGGCATTCACACGCATACTGGAGCGGTGAGGGGCAAGCGCACGTCGGCGACGGTGCGTACCCCTACGGAGGTCAATCGCCGAATCAGATCTGCCGGTGTTCGGCCGCCACAGCCAATCGTGAATATCTTCATGTCATGTCGTGCGTGGTCAATGACATCGGCAGTTGGGTTTTGCCAGGCGCGCTCACCCCCTCCTGGGGCAGTCGGATTGCGCCGGCGCGGTTATCTTTGCAGCGAGTTGGCCAAGACTGGCTGCAAGATGCCCAACTGCACCAGCGCGAACACTACGCCAGTATAGAGCAAGGCGATGCCAATATCCCTGCCCAAGTGGCGTTGGGAACGCGGTCCGACAATGGCATCGCCGCCGACATGCATGAACACAAAGCCGAGCACGTTAGTCAACGCGTAGCCGATAACCACAGCAGCCTTGAAGGCGGGTGGGTGAAACACCGACACCAGCCAGGCGAAGGCCAGGGCTAGGGGCAGGTTGAGGAGCAGGTCGTTCCACCAGGAGAGCGGCGAGAGCATGAAGCCCACGAACATCAACAGGCCGCCCCACAGCCGGCGGATCCAGCCTCGACCAGCAGTCGAAGGAGGTTGTTCATCCGACCGCTGATGATTGGATGGAGACACGGACACTTCGAAACGTGAGCATGATGATTTCATAGTAATCATCTATCCGGTCAAAACCGCGCTTGCGTTTCAAAGAATTTGGAGCTTCCTCTTCCGGATGCTCGGCTGGTTGTTGCAGAGGTAACGAGCAACCGCGATCGCCGCCGAAGGCGGAGTCGATGCCAGAGCGGAAATCACCTGAAGGAACTGGCATGGGCGGGGTCGCGCGCTCGGACACTGTGGCGGTTGGCGTCTGTGGTGGGATAGTTGACTGACCGTGGCTGCCTGGTCACTTAGGTCCGCCCGCACCCGCTCGCACTATTATGGAAGGTGCCTGGCCGGCATGGTCTCACTCACAAACGCGGGCGGAAGATGACGATGGCCACGGGAAAGGGCGCACCGGCGTCCGCGCCGGTGAATTTCACGCGGCCAACGGGGAAACGCACCTCGGACGCCTTGGCGGCGAAGCGATGCCACCACTCGGTGTCCACCCGTGCGGGCACGAAGCAGATGACCAACGCCCCGTAGTCCCGCGCTTCCAGGTAGGCCTTGCGCATCCACTTGGGCAGTTCGCGGCCGTAGGGCGGGTTCATGAAGACCCGCTCCTCGGCCCACGACTGCGCCAGACCATCTTCGGCGGGCGTGTAATGGCGGGGGCACTTGGCGTTGTCGTGGGTACAGCACGGATCGAGTGTGAACTTGAACTCCAAGTGCAGGTAATCGAACCACGCCTGGGGCGTCGCCCAGGTAAGATCGGCGCTGCTGCTGATCAGCCGCATCAGGTGGTCAGAGACCGCCGGGGTCGAGGCGGGAGCCGGCCCGTCGCCAACGGGCAGCAGGCGCTGGGTTTCAGTCCGTTTCATGGGTAATTGGCATTGCGGCGGGCGACGGTTCAAGGTTGAGTTTGAGAGCCCAGCGGCACACGGGGAGGGGCAATCGGCGTTTCGCGCAAGGCCAGCGGGCTTCTGGGAGCTGAAGCCAGAGCCGGGGAAACGGGCCACTCGCTGATGCGGCTCCAAGACTGCTGAAGCCAGGTGTGGAACTGTGCCGGATCGGGCACGCGGTGGAGCACGGCCCGACTGCCCAGCGACTTGTCCGGCCACGAATGCAATCGTTCGGCGAGGCCGAGTTCAGCGGCGAGACGCTGGACGGTCTGGAGGGAGCCGATGGCGTAGTCCTGCCAGGCTTCGCGCGTAGCGAACACGTCGGTCCGCATCGCAATTCCCAACTGGGCCGCGTGCGCCTCAATGCGGGCTACATTCTCGGCGCGGATGACCGCCGCGGCGTGCCATAAATCAACCGGTGACCTTGGCTGCGGTACGAGACCGGGGGTGTCTAAGTCATTCATAATAGGGCTTGGTTGGGCTGGGTTTCACGTGCGGTTAGCTTGGCTGCGCCACCTATAAGTGGGCCGCGCCTGTGTTGAGGGGCTTTCAGTGATAGACGGTTCATAAGGATTAGACCGATTGGTTGAGTCAGACTCTCAAGCGAACGCCATTGGATTTGGCGGGCGCGGTCGTAAACCGCGGGCCAGACAGTGAAGGGGTGACACGGGGTTTCTCCACCGTGTTCTCCGTTTGCAGGACTGGCGCGGAGGGAGCGCTGGCTGGACCGCCATTGGTCTTTACCGCCGGCGCCGCGCGGATGCTG
>CAINDV010000151.1 GCA_903847485.1 uncultured Verrucomicrobiota bacterium | reverse complement strand
TTCACGAACCACTTTGAAAGGTGCGCTTGGATTTTCGCGAGATCGACGGACCTGGCCTCAACCGTCCATTCGCGATTGGTGATCACGGTGCAGGGCGGCGCGATCAGCCGCAGCTTCTGGGCGAGTTGTTGAAAAACAAAATCATCAGTCAAGGACTCCAGTTCGACGTGGAAGCAGATTTCGAGAACGAGCGGCAGCTTCTCCTCGTAGATGAATTTCGCCAAGGGCTGCCACATCCTCAGCCATTTCCTTCGTTCGCGTGTGCTGTAATCGGAGCGCCCGACCAAACGTTTGCACTCCACGCGCCATTCACTCTTTCCGTCGAAGACTCGAATGTCGGGCCGTTTCTCCAATGGGGAGCTGGGAATCAGTTCCACTGTCGGCCAACCGTTTCGCGCATACATCAGCGCAGTGAGGATCTCGAACAGGCCGGCATCAGGGTTCCTGCGTTCAGCATTGACGAGCTCAGCGCATTTGTCCTTGATGCCGCCGATGCGCGCGAGCAATTCGAGATGCGCTCCAAGTTGCGCGAAGATGGGAATGACGCGAGCGCCCTGGATCGGTTCGTAGGAATCCCGCCGATCGAGAAACGTCTCAGCGAGATAAAGATACCAGGCGATCCGGTCATCGGCGACCGACACCGACCGGAAATCCTGAGACCCAATGGGTGAGGAATGAGGTTTGGCGACCTGAAGCAGTTGGGTCGGGATGTTGCGCCGGCGTACCTCCCAATCACGCGGCTCAACGTGCCCCAAAAGCCATTCGTATCCTTTTCGGACTGTCGATTCGGTCGTCATACATCGTCGCCTTGCGCGTCCGGAAGCTGGGCCTGCGTCAGCCCATTTGCCACCCCGCCACTTGGGTTTGAAGCTGAACGAAGGAGTTTAACATCGACGTCCGCCTGCGTTAACAGTGATCGGGATGCCAATCTGCGCGGCCACCGGCGTGTAAATATCAACGGCCTGCGCCGGGGTTCGAATCGTTACGACCAGCGAATACCGGATATGGGAGTGGTATCGCTTCAAGTGCTTGCGCATCCGCCACCAGCCGTTCACAGGAAAGACTGCGAGATGGCCCTTCTCTGCCAATTGAGCGGCGGTGCCGCGCCACGTGTCGGTGTGAACCGATCCGCGATGTCGCAGGTTGAATCCCAGATCCCACTCATTCGAATCGGCGCTACCGCTCACCTGCTGCTCGCCTTGCTCCCGTGCCTCGCGATTGATTCGCGCCCGGAATTCCGGTTCGCTTTCAGTCGCCCGGCGGACATCAAACCTCAGGCCGCATGACGCATATCGGTAGCGGTCGTTGGTCTGGCGCGGGCCCGGATTTGGCTCGACGAAGTATGACAGCGTCACGCGCATCTCGGCATCGAGCATTCCATTCTGCTGCAAGACCTCTCGTGGCCAAGGAAGACTGTGAAACCGCAGTTCATTCGTCTTCACCTCGCTGCCTTCGAGGAGAAAAGGCTGAATCTCGTCCTGGCAGATCAGGGTCACGGCACTGCGAGCGCTGCGCAGTGCGCTGGTCAAATCCGGTTTGCCAAACCCGTATTTCCGCAAGATCCACGGCCATTGTGATTTCGGAACCTCTCCGGCGCTTCGTCCGCCGAGCATTGCGGGGGTCCATTCCGCGGAGTGAATCAGCAAGGCACGAGTGGTTTCCGGCCAGAAGTCCCGATACTCACTCTGGATGATGGCAGCCACACGAGCCACCTGCGCGGTTGCGGCACTGGTGTCGCCCGTGGTGACAAAAAATCGGGAACGGAAATCCTTGTTCGTCGAAAGCAGTTGCAGGGAGTCCTTATAGTCCACCGTTCCGTCAGTCGGATGCACCGCCATGTTGCCGCCTTCAAAAACGACATCCGGCTTGACCGGCCACTGGTCTTCCCAGACCAGCGAGGTTGTGCTGGCCGGCCCGAGTCCTCCGGCCGGCGCCAGGGGTTGCCAATCAGGCCAACGGGTTTGATCCAGGCCGACCATTTCAGTGCAGGCGCCGACCGTGACGGCGTTCCATGCCTGGCCCGGGTCATGGACTTGGTCAGTTTCGTTGCTGGACGGATACTCGGAGGCTTGCTGCAATTCGACATTGCCCGCACTGACCAGCACGAGTCGCTGGTTGTCTGGTGATTCGCCAGCACCCGCGCTCAATTGGTCCACCGCCGCAGACCAGGAACTGGCCCTCCCCCGCGCTCGCGTGTTCTTGCTGGTGACCTGCATTGAGAAGACACGCTTGCGTTGTGGCGCGGCAAGCTCAGCACGGGCCATGCATTCACGTGTGATGTCACCATACAGCTCCGGGTCATTTGCAACCGAAGGATGGAGCATCTTGACCGACTCCAAGCGGTGGGTGAGCACCAGAGGAGCACTGCCAGCCATGACCGGCGTCAGGTCTCCCATGAGCGCAAGCCCGGCCATTGGGGTGCCGTGGCCATTGGGGTGTGTATCGTTCACGCCCCAGGCTGGGTTGTAGCTGTGCAGGTCAGCAGGCGCACAGGCTGGACTCAGAAGTGGGTGCTCGTTGTTAACTCCAGTGTCGAGCAGGCATACGGCTGGTGCGTCTGGAGACGGCCATGACGCCCGGTGGATGGCATCATCCACCCAGGGCTTCTGTTCGACCGGGGTCATGCTCGTAAAGAATTCTGCCGTCACCTGCGGTTCGTGCAACTCAGTAAGACAGTTCAGCAGGTCCAGCGAGGATTCGAGTTGTCGCCGCGTTGCTCGCACGAGCACGATGGTGTTCTCAGGCAAATCAATTCGTTGATCTAAAACCTGGACGCCTACAGGGCCTGCGGCCTCATGAAACCGTCGCAACACCTGCTCGCGACCGTCCTCACCCTCTCCAACGTGTAACCAAGCCTCCCAAGTGACTGGGTCATCCGGACGCGGCAACGGCCTTTCTTCCTCGGTCCAGAAGGCTTCAAGAGCCGCCAGTCGAATTTCCGCAACGGTGGCGATGAAATCCTGGTGCTTGGGATTACCCTTGGGCGTATTGCGCGTCTGATACGCCTCCACCATGCGGACGAATCGGTCGAGTTGACCATACGGCACGCGAACGGTGGCCATCGTCACATCCAAGTCCTTACCATTCGCAGATACGCGCCTTTTCCGAACATTCAGAAGTTGAATGTGAGAGCGCCTGCTCTCCAACCGGTCCACGTTCAACGGGAACCCCGGATCGCTGGCGAATTCCAGGACCAGGCCAAACTCCGTCGCCAGGCCGGCGGCCTGCCGCTGCTGAAGAATCTGCGCCGCCCGCTGCTGCAATACGGAAAGCTGCTGGCGCAATCGAGCTGCATGCTGCTGCCGGTTGCGTGCGGGAAAGGAAATGTCACTGCCACCACGGCGAGGGGTCGTGAATGAATGCCCCGCACTCTGCCGCTCCAACAGGAAGTGCCTGAATTGTGTTTCCGGAATGTCGGGCATGGCAGATCATTTGCCGCGCGGCAGGAACATTCGGCGTTCGCGAATGGCTGCCAGCAGGTCCGCTGTACCCAAATGGTTCCGGTCCATCAGGAGCGCTCCTTTGATCGCCTCGTCACACGCCTTGACGATCTCGGCAAAGCTCATCCCCCGTGCGGCAACGGACAGTTTGGTCAAATCCACCTTTGCTTTTGCTGGAGCTGAGGCAAGTCGTCGCTCAATGGTCTGGCGGATCAGCGCCTGGTCCGGAAGCGGGAATTCCAGCAAGTCGTCAAACCGCCGGAACAACGCCGCATCCAGGCTGTGCGCGTGATTGGTTGCGGCGATGACGAGGCTCGTGCCCGTATGCCGCTCAATGAAGGTCAGGAAGCTGTTCAGCACCCGGCGTATCTCTCCCACGTCTGATCCGCTGCCACGTTCTGTTCCGATGGAATCAAACTCGTCGAACAAATACACCGCCCGGGTGCGCTCCACGGCGTCGAAAATCAGCCGGAGCTTCGCGGTGGTTTCGCCCATGAACTTGGTGATGAGGCCGTCCAATCGTACCACCAACAGGGGGACACCCATTTCGCCCGCCAATGCTGAAGCCGTCATCGTCTTCCCACAGCCTGGCGCTCCCATAAGCAAGAGCCGTTGGCGTGGATGCAAATCGTGCCCCTTCAGCATGGCGATCTGCCGCTGTTCATCAAGAATACGCTGCAGCCGCACGCTCAACTCCGGTGTCAGAATCATATCGGACAACCGGGTTTCCGGGTAGAATGCCGCCAGCAACTCCGCCAGCTCGCCACGCGGGGCGGCCATGGTGATCGTGGTTCCTCCGGGCAGGGGCAGGGCTTGCTTCTCCCTGGCTTTGTCAATGAGCAGGCGCAGTTCGGTGGCAAAATCGGTATGTCCCTGTTTCGCTTCCGCGGCCGCCACCTGCATGGCCACCGAATAAAAGCGTGCGTCGTCGCCTTCAGTGTGGCTCTTAACCAGGGCCTTAATTTGTTCTGCCGTTGCCATGTGTTTGCTCGCGGCTCAACGCTACCGAATTGCTAATCCCATTGCCAGCCAGATGATGGGCCGGCGATGGTGGCGCACAAACAAAACCTCAGAGGTGCGTGTAACAGTAGTCCTCGCCAGGGACCACGGGATTGCCGCAAGCGCGGCACCTGGTGACGCTTGAGCCCTCCTTCACAGGCTTCCGCAGTGGAGCGTATTTTGTGACCGGTTTGGGCACTGCGTGGAGCGACGTATTCTTGGCGGGTGATTTCCGATGAACTTTCGCAATGTGCCCCTCCATTCGATCTTTCCGAACCAGCGGGGCGCTGGGATGGCAGTGTGGACAGCGCACAAGCTCATGGTTGGCCGTTCCTGCCGCTGACGCGTTTGGAGGCGTGGGCGCTGTATTGGCCCCAGGCTGCGGCCCCGTCGCCGGGCCGGAGGTTCTTGTCGTGGCCGTTTCGGCGCCGCCTGCCGCCACCCCCAGCAACTCCTGGACTTCGATCAGATGGCGTTCCGAGAATTTGAGGACGACCGGCTTGCCAATCAGCTTAATGCTGATCGAAGGATGACCCTTCCCCCCTTCTTCTGCGGTCTTCTGTGAGTGAATTTGCTGCGCGATGTCCTGGCATTCAACTACTCCATGCTGAAATTTGGCGGAGCAAAGAGCGCACAGGCAAATCACACTGCCGGGATCATCTGTCCAGGCAGCCTCGCTGTGCGGAATCAAATAAACTGCCTCGCAATACGCCCTTCCGTCCCGACGCGGAAACCGATGCGTTTCGCCGCAAATCTGGCATCTGCCTGAATACTGGCGAGTGACGGTTTCATGCGGCTTGGCGCAGGTCGTCCGCGAGCAAATCGGGGCATCTGGCCCAGCAAATTCGCGGGGCCACGAATTTCTTGAACGCATGGGTTATTGGCAAAGACACGAGAAATTGGGGCCAGT
>CAINDV010000150.1 GCA_903847485.1 uncultured Verrucomicrobiota bacterium | reverse complement strand
GCGGCTGCCGTCGAGGCTCGGCAGGAGCCTCGCCCTACCGCTGGGCGACTTTTCAAACACGCTCTAAGCCTTCACGAGGTGCCGCGCGGCTTAAACAGGTGGTAAGCCCACTTGACGAATCGCTAACTGCACTTTGTAGCCTGACTGTCATTTTCCTCCAAGCGAAAACAACTGGGAGTAAGTCCGGAAATACATGACGCCTCCCGCAATGGCAGGCGTGGCGAAACATTTGTCACCCAAAGCGACGCGTCCCAGCATTTCGAACTTATCTGCCGCCGCCAGCACCACGACGTCGCCGTTCTTGGCCACGCAATACAACCGGTTGTTGACGCACACCGGCGAACTGTAAAAGGAGCCGCCCACCTTCTCGCGCCAGACCAGTTCCCCGGTGGCGGCCCGCACACAAGTGACAGTCCCATTGTCCGCCCAGAGATATAGTCGTCCGTCCTTGGCTAGTGGGGTTGGCACCAACGGTGTCGCTTTGGTGAGTTCATAGCGCAGGCTCGACGGCGTCCCCTTGTCCTTTGAAGCGGGTTTTACGGCCACAGTTCTTACTCCGGCGGCGCCCCGGCCTTCACCGGCAAAGACCAGACCTCCCGCCACCATGGGAGAGAAGACACAACGCTCCCGGAATACTGCTTCAAGCTCGCGATTGGTTTGCCCGGTGGTGGTGTCTAGGTGATCCCGGAACACCTTGTCCAATTCCCAGTTGACCCTGCCCGTGGCAGCATCCACTCCCGTAATACCATGCACTGTGCTGGCCAGGATGATTTCCTTGTGCCCGGGTGATGGCTCATAGCAGCACGGGGTGGTGTAAGCGGCCTGGGAACTGGTACGCTCCAGTTGCCAGCGAGTCTTTCCGGTCTTTCGCTCCACCCCAAGCACGAAACTAACGCCGGCGGATTTGGGTGCGCCCGGTTGGGCGTAAACGCTGGGCGGCAGAGCCTTGGGATCCTCCTGATCATTGTTCAGCACGACCAGGTCGTCCACGATGATTGGGGACGCGCCGCTGCCATGAATGCAAACATATTTGCCCAAGTCGCGCCGCCAAAGCTCGCGTCCTTCATTGTCCAGCGCCAATAAGACGACTGCGGAGGGCGTGGTCCAAGTAACCACCACCCCGTCGGCGTCCGCCGCCGGGGTGGCCGTGGCGTAACTGTTATCGCCGTTCTGACTGAAGGTTTGGGATTCGTAGTCACGCCGCCACCGCGTCTGGCCGTTGGTTGGATCAAGACAGAGGATCGACCGCTGGCCGGTCTCGCCCTCGCCGCAAGTTACAAATAGCCGATGGCGCCATACAACGGGGGACGAATGCCCGGTGCCAGGCAGCTTGACGATCCAGTTGTAATCGTTCGTGGTCCACTGCGCCGGAATGGTGGTTGACTCACTGATCCCCTCACCATTCGGGCCACGTAATCGCGGCCAATTCTCATCGCTGCCTTGCGCTGTGAACGCGAAAAGCACGAGGATGCACCCGCTCAGACTGAACTGGGCACTTGCCCAATCCGTCCGCACCCAGGACAGGAGCCGGGTTACCGACCGGAACCTTAGCTGCGCCATCTTACTATACATAGGTTTCATATTATCGAAATAATCTCGCAAACCGGCACCCTAAGCAGTACGGCCCCACGGCGTCCTACGCCGCACCTTGCGGTTCAGGGCCTTGGCCGAGGGCTTAATTCCGGTGAAACTGGAACCAATCCACCTTAAAGAGGTCCTCCCCTTTGCCTTGGAATCTGAGCCACACAGAATGGACTCCTTTGGCATTATGAATGTCGCAGGATAACGTCCGCCACGTTTTTCCATCCCCACTTCCCGGCACGTTGACGGTGCCGATCGAAGGACCCAGGCACTATCGGTGGCAATATCAATTTTTCCCAGATTTGCGCCCGGCGCGACTTGAACTGTGAAACGATCCACGCCCGGGCCGAAGTCAAAGTACTTATAGGCGACTTTGTCATCATTCTTAATTCCCGCCAGTTCTTCATTATCGGCTGCGCATGCCTGTATTCTTACATTGCCATGAAACAGACAGGCGCGTTCAGCCTCCATCCTCTCGCATGGATTCAGCGGACCAGCAGCCCCTTGCGTAGTCATTTCCACCTCATTGATACTTCCGTCCGGGTTGAAGGTGATTGGTTCCAAACAGGCTTTGCGCATGGTAAAGCAGGCATGAGTTGACCGATGATAAAAGACGTACCAATGGCCTTTGAACTCAACGATTGAGCCATGGTTATTCCAGTTGCCCGGATCGCAATAGCTGTTGTCAATAATGACTCCTCGATAAGTGTAGGGACCCATCGGTGATTGGCTGGTTGAATAGCCGAGGCAAGTGGGCTTCCCGCCACGGCCCATGTGGGCATAAACAAAGTAATACGTCTTGTCGCGCTTAACCAGGTAGCCGCCTTCATGAAAATAGTGTTCTTTCTGCGTAACCACATGGTCACGAATCGTGGCCGTATCTATTTCCGTCATATTGGACTTCAGCTTGGCCATTTTGGCTGTGAATTGGCCCCAGATATAATAAGCCTGCCCGTCCTCATCAAGGAACACACAAGGGTCAATTCCTTCGATGCCGTTCAAGTCAATTCTCTTGGAAGCAACAAAGGGGCCTTCCGGCGCTGTGCTGGCGGCTACGCCTTCAGAAGCTCTTCCCGGCATGCAGTGATACAAGTAATAAACGCCATCCCGGTACTGACAATCAGGCGCGAACAGCGGGGCATCGGTATAAGGCACCTGGTCGCCGGGGCCTTTGGAGGCGAAGGCATTGGTCGTGATGGTCCACTGTTTCAAATCGGGTGAAGAGATTACATCGTGCCTCCAGGAACAGAAATACTTCGGACTTTCATCGCGTGAACCATATACGTAAAGTTTGCCATCCTTCCAAGCATGGGCCGAAGGGTCGGCGATGTAAACGCCGGGAGGGACAATGGGGTTTTGGCCGGGCGCGTTGTCACCCAGGCACAAACATCCGAGCGCCACGCAGATGCTCCTGATAGTTGTAAGAGGTTTCATATTCAACTTGTGGTTGCGATGTCGCATTTAGTTCTGTTCTGGTGTCTCTGGTAAGACTGGCCCATACCCAGCCCTTGAGGGCAGCCCAATTGAGTGCCAACTGGCATTGACTTATCGGCGGCAAGTCACTTTTCGTTCGTCGCCTTGGCTGGTTTATTGGCGTTGCCCTGTTTGCCTTGTGGGTTGGCGGGTGGATAGGGCTTCACCTGGGCGCGCTCGGCCCAGGCTTCCCATTTGACGGCCAGCTCCTTCACGCGCTCGGGCTGAGTGTCAGCCAGATCATGTAACTCGGTGCGGTCGGCTTCTAGGTTGTAAAGCTCCCATGGGCCGTTGCGGCCCAGGCGGACGAGTTTCCACTGATCCACGCGAACCGCCGCATTGCCTTCGTGCTCCCAGAAGAGAGCGTCGCGCTGGATTGGTTGGTTGGCGAATGCCGGGCGGAGGCTTCGGCCTTCCATGGGCGGGATAGGCTGGCCGTCGAACTCGGTCGGATACTTCGCTCCAGCGACATCCACACAGGTGGCCATGAGGTCAATGAGATGGCCGGGTTGGGAACGCAGTTCACCGCGAGCACGGATGCCGGACGGCCAGTGGGCGATAAGTGGCGTGGCGATGCCGCCCTCATGGTTGAAGTGTTTGTAGCGGCGCAAAGGGGTGTTCTCCAGTGTGGCCCAAGATTGGCCGCAATAGACATCGGACTTACCGCTACCCAATGGATTGCCCTCGGCGCGGCCATTGGGACCGCTCTCCGCGTTGCCGCCGTTGTCACTCATGAACAGGATGAGAGTGTTATCCAGCACGCCGCGCTGCTGGAGCGCGGCCACCAGGCGTCCCACCGCCGTGTCCATGTGCGCGACACATGCGGCATAGATAGCCATGAGATGGTCGAAGCGGTCCTGCTCCGCCGCCGCGAGGGAATCCCACGGCTTTACTTGCGGAGGCCGGGGCGAGAGTGGCCACGACTTATCCATGATCCCCAGTTCGATCTGCTTGGCGTGGCGTTGCTCGCGGAGCTTGTCCCAGCCAGCCCGGTACTTCCCGCGGAACATCGCTATCTCCGGTTGCGGGGCCTGAAGCGGGAAGTGTGGCGCGTTGTGCGCCAAGTAGAGGAAGAAAGGTTTTTCCGCTACCCGGGCCTCGTCAATGAACTTGATGCCGAAATCGGTCCATAGGTCAGTGACATACCAGTTCTTTGGCAGTTCCGGCGCATCCAGGGCGAGCTTACGTCCGTTGAGAAAGAGTTCTGCCCGCGGGGAGTCCGCGAAGTAGAAGCCGCCAGCGGCGGCGTTCAAGCTGCGGTCAAAGCCGCGATTCCAAGGTGCCACGCCGCGCTCCTGGCCCACATGCCACTTGCCGGTCATCGCGGTGAAATAGCCGGCGGGACGCAGCACTTCGGCAATGGTCACGCAACGGTCATTGAGCCGGCCGCGATAGCCGGGCACGCCCTTGTCTTCAATCATGTGCCCAACACCAGCCTGGTGGGAGTAGAGGCCAGTTAGAAGCGCCGCCCGTGACGGACAACAACGGGCGGTGTTGTAGAACTGGGTGAAGCGCAGCCCGTTGGCGGCGAGCTTATCCAAGTTAGGGGTGGGAATCTCGCTGCCGTAACAGCCAAGGTCCGAGAAGCCCATGTCGTCCACGAGGATGACCACGATGTTCGGCTTGCCTTCGGCCGCGGCCACCGGGCCGGCGAACCCACAAAGGAGCGCCACAATAGCGAGAAGTCTCATAGTATTCTGTTACTGGTTGTCTCACGGACCTTAGATTGAATGGTAAGAACTGAGAAGTAAAGCAAATCGTGACGCGAAAGTGTGTTTCCAACTATTACTGGATTCGCCTCACCCCGCCGGTTTGCCCGGCACGGCCAAGAGGCGGTTTTGTACCGGCAGGTAAAGCACGCCATCAGCCGCCGTGGGAGTAATAGGTATGCTCTTAAGCCGGCTTCGCGAAAGCACCTGCAATTCCTTGCCCGCCTTCAGCACCCAAAGAACGCTGGCCTCCGTTCCAGCATAGACTTTTCCGTCCGCCACAAAGGCTGAAGCGCACCAAGTCTTGGCTTCCAGCGGATGCATCCAATAACGCTGGCCGGTGTCGGCATCAAAGCAATGCAGATTGCCGGTGTAGTCGGGAAGATAGATAAGTCCATCCGCGATGGCGGCGGTCGCCGTCGTGCGTTCGATAAGTTCCGAAGCCCACACCTTCTTGCCAGTGACGGCATCCACGCAAGAAAGACAGCCGCGCCCAACGCCATGAATCGGACTCTGGCCGATGGCGACGTAAATCCGGCCCGTGTGAAATACGGGGGTGCCGATGACTTCGCTCGGACCATCCGGACTGTTCTTGCTGGCCTTGGAATAGGGAACCGGCTGGCCATCGCGCAGCCGGAAATCGGGCGGATTGCAGTCGTAGGCCCAGACTTGCTTGAGGATTTGGATTTCCGAACTTGGGCCAGACTGCGGTGGTTCGAAGGCGTATAGGAAGCCGTCGGCTCCGCCGAAGAAGATAAGCGTCCGGCCATTCACACGGCCAGCCACCGGCGAGGACCAGTTACAGTGTAACATGCGCCGCCCGATTTTCGCGTCGTCTTTAGCCACCAGCCGGCCGGTATTCTTATCGAGAACAATCAAAGTCGGCGCATCGGGCTTGGGGGTTTGGTCGTGGCGGTCGTCAATGCCGTTGGAAGTGCAGGCGTAAAGCAGGTCACCGTCCAGCAACAAGGTGCTGCCGCAAACGTCGTGGAGGATAACCCCCAGTTCAGTGATGAGATTATATCTCCACAGGATGTCGCCATCGGTCGGCTCCAGTTGGGCGGTCGGGGTGTTAGTTACTCCCATGTAAGTGAGTTCCTCCAGGAACGGACCGTCGTTGCCATTGGCCTGGCCGTCGCGATCCAGACACAGGATTTCACCGCGGCTGCCGACGACATAGACCCGGTTGCCATCCACCACCGGGCCAGAGCAGACGCCGCAATTCCACTGGTCAAAGTGATAGGGTGCTTTGACTCCCTCGAAGTAGCGCGGGATGGGCAGCCGCCAGATCAGTTTCCCGGTGGCCTGCTCGACGCACATCACGACGCCTCCGCCCGTGGATTTGAAGCCCGCCCGTTCGAGGCCGGAATCGTTCGCCGCGACAAAGAGGCGGCCCCGGTCAACAGTCGGGATGGAATACTGGTGCGTGCCGGTCTTGATTTCCCACAACGGCTCGGTATTGTCCGGATCGGCCGGCAGGTTCCGGGCGGGGGAGGCCATGTTGGGGCTGGGACTGCCGCCCCAACGATAGGATGCAACTGGCTTCTCCGGCGCGGAATCGCCGCCGCGAAGCAGCAAGGCGGGGAACATAGACACCAAGGCTAGAATTCCCAAGACTCTTGGCGTCGAGCGCGCTCCTGAACCGGCACTGCCATTTGGTTTAGGCAGGAGAGAGAACTTATTCATACGGATACTGATTGCGGGCATGAATGCTGACGGACACGTAACGAAGCTACTACGTCCACCAGCGGATGGCTACTCATAAAATCCAATGACGAATAACGAGTGAATGACGAAGACCTAAGAGCGTGTTTGAAAATGCCGACCGTGGTAGAGCGAGGCTCCTGCCGAGCCTCGACCGCCGCCGCCGGGCGCTGGTTCTGCAAGGCTCGGCAGGAGCCTCGCCCTACCACGGCCGGCATTTTCAAACAGGCTCTAAGCTCGAAGCCGGCGGAATCCTCGCTGGAACACACCGCCCGTCGCGACCCATAACCGACCCGTCGGAGGCCACGATTCGGCATCCGGGTTTCAGTCTTCTTTCGTCATTCGCACTTCAGAATTTGGGTGAACCAAGCGATAACACTCAGGCCTGCGGGAGCATGTCGCTGGCAAGGTTGAAGGTCAACGCCAGTAGTGGAGACAACCGCAGTTCCGGTGCATCCCCAAGTTGTCGGTTACTTCGGGGGACGCCGGGTGAGGGCACCCGGCCTACAACAGCGAGCGCACGCCGCTGTAGGCCCGGTGCCCT
>CAINDV010000149.1 GCA_903847485.1 uncultured Verrucomicrobiota bacterium | reverse complement strand
CTGTGTAACCCCTTCCGCGCACACCTCAATCAGAGCTTAGCCCCGGGTCCGGTTTTCGGGGTCCACCTCACTGGAGAATTTCAGCGGGCAGACCGTGAAGGTGGTCGAACAGGATGTGCCAGCGGCGCTGCTACTGGCCAATTTGGAGAGCGTGCTCAGCGAGCCGACGCAGGCGGCGCTCAACCTTCCGCGCCCGGCCGCGACCCAGCCCCGGCAAGTCAACCGCGCCAATTCCTATCATGCCATAAGGTACCGGGTGTTGGATTTGCTGTATCGGGAGATTCCCGCGGCCACGGTCATCCATAAGTTGCTGCTACTTTTTGCGGGCAGTCCGGTGGCGGTGCGACCGGAGCGCCGAGTGCCGCGCTGTCCGCACCCTTCGTTTCATCGGTCGTATCATTTTCAGAGACGGGTCAAGAAGGCTGTGTTTTGAAGGCGAGGCGCTTGATTCGACGGCAGTGGCCACCGGGATCCCCCGGCCAAGCTGCTCTTCCATTCCGACCGGGGCGCGCAATACGCGGCCCGGGATTTCCGGGCCGCTTTGGCCCCAGCACACCTGGTCCCCTCCATGAGTCGCCGCGGCAACCGCTACGACCATGCCACCATGGAGAGCTTCCGGAGCACCCTCAAACTGGAGCTGGTTTACCGGCGTGACTTCGCCACCCACCATCAGGCCCGTGCCGCCATCTTCGACTACATCGAGGCATTCTATAATCGCGAACGCCTTCACAGCGCCCTTGATTTCCTGTCCCCAAACGCATTCGAACTCATAAATAATTGACCAAATATCCCGATTCACTGTCCATTTTTTCGAAACAAGCCCAAAGTTGGGCTGTCCCTGACCGACAGTCATGTCTTGTGTAAACTCTTCTTTGGTCCAGAAACCGTCCTTGTTCTTGTCGCGCCAGTCAAAGATTTTCTCCTGGCTCTCCTTTCGCTTGGCTGGGTCACTGGGCAAAGGCAAACCAAATCCCGGATTCTCGGGCGGCAATTCGGGCCTGAACGGCAAGGTGAAGTATTCGGTGACCTCGTCGCGGCCGATTCGTCCATCGCCGTTGCGGTCGAACTGAAGCATGGCCGTCCAAAACGGTTCGGAATACAATTGGGCGTTCCCGTGGCCTCTTGCATGGAGACCGAAACGTAAAGTTGTCCATTGCCAGCGACAAGCACGGCGATGGGTTCGCGGGCAAACCCGCTCACATACCATCGCTCCGTGCCCGTGGCCGATTCGTAAACATACACCCGCCCGTTGCCGAGTACGACCAGGTCCGTTCCGTGCTCGTGTTTCCAGATCATCGGAATGGACAAGGCGCCGCGATTGTAGGGCCGGGCCGTTTCCCAAACCGGTTCACCCGTGGCCTTGTCCAGTGCGATCACTTTGGACCGGCTGAGTTTGCTGTCGGGCAGGTTCGCGTCGTCGTCCGGCAGCAGGATGAACCGTTGCTCGTGCAGGATGGGCGACGTGGACACACCTACATGCTTTTCGGCGTGGGAATCGCCTTCTGCCAGAGATCCCGGCCATCGTGGTCGTAGCACAGCAGTCCGTAAGATCCGAAATAGACATAGACCCCGTGTTCATCAACACAGGGGGTTGACGCGGCGACGCTGTTGGCGCTGTGAACAGATTCCAACGGCACTTCCGGGGCTGGTTTCTTCCACAAAACTTTTCCCGATTTGGCGTCGAGGGCCAGCGTGACCAATCGGCTGCCTTCAACTCCGGTCTGAAAGATTTTGCCACTCCACAGAACCGGTGACGATTTGCCCGGAGGGAGCGGTGTTCTCCATGCCGCTTGACCGGCGACGACCTTGACGGGCGGCTTGAACGTGTTGGCGACGCCGGCACCGTTCGGTCCCCGGAACTGCGGCCAGTTCGCTTCAACGCTGGAGGCGGCGGGCAAATGGCCGCTGGGAGCCAGGCAAATGAGCAAGGCGAAGATGGTTTGCGTTTTCATGCGAATCAAACGTGTCTCACAGGTTAGGACAGAGCTGCTTCGACCGCGAGCAGGAGTCTCGCAAGGTGTTGGTCGTAATCGGTGCCTCCTCGGCGTCGAGTCTGAGAGCGGCGGTGCTGTTTGACGGGCTGGATGCCCCGAAGGATGAGTCTGCCGCAAGGAATGCGAAGAAAGCGAAGGTGCAAATGAAGTGGGTGGACCGGTTCATGGCATTCGTCCTTCTGGCGCGGAAGAGAACGGGTCTCCGGGTTTGGGCGCAAACACGGCCAGACCGATGTAGCGGTCAGCGCCACCGTAGTAAAGCCACCACTTGCCTTTGAACAGCACCAGTGTGTTGGCGACCGTAGTATCGCCCGTAAATCCTTTCTTCTCCCAGTCGTATTCCGGATAGAGGAACGGCTCTTTCTGTTCCTTCAGCAAGGTCGTCAGGTCGTTGCAGTCGATCAGGGCCTGGCGAAGCACCCAGGTGCCGAGCGAAGAATGTCCCCCTTGTGTCATGAGCAGGATGCCGTCTTCCCGCAGCAGGGCTATCGCGCCGGCCTCGCGCCCTCCGCCCGACCAGACCGCTTTGCCGGTCGGGGTCCAATCAATGAGGTTCTGGCTCCAGGCCAACGCACACGGATGAGTGTAGTACATCCAGTACTTGCAGTTGACCTTCGCGGCGATGAGACGGTCGCCCGCCAGTTTGGAAATCACCACTCCGGAACGTCCTCCAATCTTTCCTGCCTTCCGGAAGGCCGGTCCGTGCTTGGTCCAATAAACCAGGTCGCGGGAACTGGCCACGGAGACAGTATCGGCGCTGCCGCTCCAAGTGGTGTAGTTCATGTAGTAGGTGCCGTCTTCGCCCTCGACGATATGGAGATCCTCGCAGCCGCCTTCCCACTCATATTTCTTCCACTCGTCGTTGTCGGGATACAGCACCGGTGTCGGGTGTCGCGTGAAGTTGGTGCCGTCCTCGCTCCACGCCATGCCGATGCGGCAGGTGCGGCCCCACTTAAGCGCCGTGTTCTTGTCATCGGCCCGATAGAAGAGATATACCTTACCGCCTCGCACCACGGCGGCGGGGTTGTAAACGTTCTGCTCCTCCCAGCGCACTTCTTTACCAAGCACCGGGCACTGGAATTTGGAGTTGGGTGTAGGCGAGAGGATCGGAGCGCGGTGTTTCACGAACGGCCCCATTTCCCATCCGGACTGTCTGCCTGATTCATCCATGACTTTGGTCAGGTGCTCGCCACCATCCGGCGAGGAATAGAGGCCGTCCGTATGCACGAACCACCACTTGTCGCCTTGGTGCGGATCGCCGCAGGTTGCTATGAGGCCGCCCTTGGGAACCGTGCCATGGGAGGGGAGCCACGACCATTCTTCTGCCCAGCGCTTGCTGCGGGAGAGGCGTCCCGGCACGGCGGGATCAAGCGCCTGGGCGATGAAACGACCGAACTTCTGATCGCCCATCGCTGTGGCGCCCACCGCGGTGAAGGGCCGGAAGGACTCGAACTGCTTCTGCTCGGGAAAGAGTGACATGTGCCCGCCCGAGTTGTGCTGGTAACCGTGGGCGGTCGCGTAGCTCATCACGCGCGTTGTTTGGGTGGCCTTGTCGAAGGCGACATTGTAGAACCCCGTGTCACTCCGCTCATCCATCACTGACAGAGAGCGGACGTTGTCGGAGGACACGTAGCTCCGCGCCAGGGTCTCCGTCGTGGTGACACCCGGAACCCCGCGACCAAGGAAGCTCATCCAGCGGTCGGGACACGTCGTGACACAAAGTTCAGTCTTCCCTCTGGCTACGGCTGGGTGGTAGCGCTCCCACGGCCACACAACCACGGCGGTGATGCGCTCGCCCGCAAGGCCCAGGCGATTCCACGTCGCGCCGCCGTCGGTGCTCTTGAAGAACCCCGTGGATTCGCATCCCGCGTAAATCGTCTCTGGTGTCCGCAAATCGAATGCGATGATTTCCCCGCATAGCGCCGAAGGCCCAGCGCCGTCGAAGTCGCCATCCAGCGCGAGCTTGGTCCACGTCTTCCCGCCGTCAGCGGTCTTCCAGAGGCTTCCGCCCAGGCCCCGCCCGTTTGCGCGCAGCATGATCAGCGGATTCTCAGGGTGGATGGCCACACTGCGAACCGCCAAGTCGTCTCCGCTTAGATCACCATTGGCGGGTGACCAAGTCTTGCCTCCATCCGTCGTGCGCAGCAGGCCCGATGAGGACGACCGTACCACCACCACATTGGCATCGGAACGGGCCATGACCACGCCGGTCAACCGCTCACCATCCGTGTGTTGCGCCACGACCGGAAGCGGCGGAGTCGAATCCGGCGTCACGCTTGGCTGGATGGAGAATTGTGAAATGCGGGCGTGGTAGTGTGCCCGCGCGTCCTGCGGCAGGGCGCTGAAGAAGAGTCCCACGTCCATTTCCGGCGGAGCCTTCTTGAACTGATAAGCGCCAAGTTCCCACTGCTGCCCATCCTTCGAGGACCATGCCGTCCAGACGTTGCCCTGCCGGACGATCCGGATCCACGGCCTGTTTTGGGGAAGCTCATAGGAACTGATTCGGCCTCCACCCAGATCCGAGTAATCCGCCGAAGAACGCAAGCCGTCGGCCGCCGTCTGGACGAGGTAGAAATGCTGGCCCCATTCCCAATTCAGTCGCTCGCCATGTTGAAGGGCGGCGAGACCGACCCAGGCGCGCCGGTTGACCGGTTCACCGCCGGATCCGTTGTAGGCGTCAATGCGGCAGGTGGCGGTGAAGTCACCCGCGATCTTCTTGGTGACGGTGTGCATGCCGTTGCCGAAGAACTGGAAACTCTGAGGGCCGGTTTGCCAGAGCCCGACAGATGCCTTGGCATCGCTGACGTTGCGCACCGTCCAGTCCGCGCTCACCGGTTTGCCAGTCACGGTGAGGATGGTCGGATCGGAATCCACGGAATGGTTCTCATCGAAGATCACGCGGCACCACAGCGTGTTTGAGCCTCGGGGCAACGGCCCTTCGTATTTCAACGCCGGGCCGTTGCTCTCCGCCAATTGGAGTTGTCTGAGGAACAGGGCGGTCTTGTTCACGACGTGACCGCGTGCGTCCACGGAAACCATGACGCGCCCGGTTCCATCGCCGGGGGCGTCGGCTTTAACCGTCGGCGCAGGATACTTGCCCTCCTCCGCGACCCGCAGCGCCTCCAGCGGGATGGGCTGCCGCGACAGGCCGGGGCCTTCCCATTCGATGCTGAAATTTCTCGCAGGCAGTTGGTCATAGAGATACATCACCGCGAAGGGATGATCGCCTTTGGACAAGCGGCGAACTGCGGCCTTTTCGGTGGTCCCGTGCTGGCCGTCCCACACCAGCACATCATCTCCATCAATCTGGATGCGGTAGCCGCCATCGATCTGCGCGCGGAAGAGGTAGAGGCCATCGTCGGGGACGCGCAGGAGACCTTTGAAGACCAGCGCGTATCCTGAGCTGAGTTGCTCCCGGACGCTGAGATCGAACCCGCGGGAAAGCCCTCGCCGGACCAGTTTGCCCTGTCCGATTTCATCCAGCGTCAGCCAATGGTGCTCTTCGTCGGGCTTCTGGAGCGGCGGATTGAAATAATTGGTCTTTCGTATGGAATCCTTTTGGTACAACTCGTACGCGAGGCCCGGGATGGTCTTTGCGGGTGGTGTCGCTGCCGATGGCAGTCTGCTGACAACCGCAGCGATGGTGATCGCCGGATCTGCCTGATCAAAGATGTCGGTGACCGTGAGTCGGATCGTCGCGGACGGCACTGCAACATCGAGGAGCGCGAGGCGCGCGGTGGGCATGCGTTCCTCCTTTATCGCCTTGGCGGCACCCTGGCACCCGGGATTGTCGAAGACCTCAATCCGGTAGCAGAAGGCCGGGGAAGCCGTGTCGGGAATCTCCCACGACACCGCCACCTGGCGGCCGGTGGTCTCGGCCCTGACATTGGCCAGCGCCGGCTTGTCGAGCACCGGCAGGTCGGGCTGCTGCACCCTAAAGTTATGCTTCTTGTCCCCTGCCAGAGGTTGGCCTTCAAGCCGCTGCGGCAGCAGATCGGGCCGGTTGGAATACTCGATGGCGGCATACTCGTGATCGTCTTCGGCAACGGTGTTCACCACCACATACAGCGTCTTGTCTATGGCAATGGTATCCGACTTGAGCCACCGGCCCTCTTTCCGGAAATAGCCAAGCCGGCGATGCAGAGGCCGCACCACCTTTTCGTTCGAGAGGGTTTCGATGAAACCGCTGTTACCGGTGAAGGAGGTCGCCGGGATAGGCAGACGGGCGATGCCGATGAGATGCCATCGTCCATCAGCGTGATCCTTGATCCAGCGACCCACGAATGCATGGGATGCGTTGGTGTCTCCGACTGGTTGCCAGACACGAGCCAGCATCGTGTACCAGCGCTGGGTTTTGACGAAGGGCCAAACCTCCGCCCCCATCGTTCCGCTGCTGCCCTCGCCGCCATAGTCATTCTTGATGAAGAGATTGGGGGCAACATCGGTGAAACGCACCGGGGTTCCACCCTTGTCGCTGCCCCAGAAGGTCCACACCGAGCCGGGCCGGAACGAGGTCTGGATCTTCTCGTCGGGATTGGGGCGGGAGCCGGGACCGTCGGGCACATAGGCGACAAATCCGGCATAGAAGCTGAGGCTGTTGGGCTTCGGATTGAAGCCGGAATTCCAGTTGGCGTAATAAGTTCCCGACGGCCACCAGGGCCAGCGGAGGTCCATCATGATGATGTCGGCACCGTTCTCGATGTTCTCGCTGTACCAGGTCGCCCGGACGACGGAGCAGGGCACTACAAGGAGGAGTGCGACTAACGGGATAATCTGTTTGCCTAGGGAAGTTCTCATGACGAAAGAGATGGTGTGGAGCCGCGCGCAAGAATGTCTGAGCCAGCCGTATCTTCAATGTTTATTTGGCACTACCTCGCCTTTCCCAGTGGTGTTTCCTGCTGGCGAGCGGCGCATGGTATCAGTCCTCGACCAAAGTGATATCCACCTCTGGCTTCTGATATTTCCGCTTCGCGATATACGACCTGGCATCGTCCACCATCGGCTGGGTGATCTGGTATCGAAAAGTGCCGTAATCCTTCACCGTGATCTCCCCCACCCGGAAGAAGCCCCACTGGTCGAAAAAGTCGGTCAGATCCAGCTTGGCTACATCGCAGCAGATCTTGACGAACTCAAACTGGTTTCGAATCGCGTCATCCCCGCGGCCCGCGTCTGGGCGGCGGCGCATCTCCTCCATCACGTCGGCGTAGAAGTCAAGCTGGCCGTGGCGCGCGAAATACAGATGGAGTTGCCAAAAAGGGGTTCTTGCAAGTTTAGCGTTGGGAAAGACACTGGGTGAAAGCCGCGTGAGCGGATGCAAGACATCCAACTTTATCAGCAACTCTTGGGCTTGACCGGGCCGAGGGAAGTGGGCCGGGGGACCTTGAACCGAGAGGCGCAGGAGATTGAGGAGATTGAAGTGGCGGTGCGTTGTCTGGAGACGGTGGGGGGCTGCCCGACCTGCGGCCAGCAGAGGCCGGGGCACGAACAGGAGGAGCGGCGCGGGCGACATCTGGACAGTTGCCAGTTCAAAACCATTGTCGTCTGTGCAGTGCCCCGGGTGCGGTGTCTGGAGCATGGCCCCCAGCAGGTGGCAGTGCCTTGGGCCGAGCGCCTCTCCCGCTTCCCCCGCCTCTTTGAACGGCGCGCCCTTGATGTGCGGCTGGAGTGCTCGGTGCTGGGCGCCGGTGAGTTGTTGGGGATCAGTTGGGCGGCGGCCGCTGGGATCAAGCAGCGCGCGGTAGTCCGAGGACTGGCGCGCCAGCCCCGCAGCGTTTCCGCGCGCCGCTGTGTGGACGAGAAGCGCGCGGGCCGCGGACAGAACGACCTGCCGATCGTGGCCCGCGTGGCGGTGGGGCGCTCGGCCACGGTGGAATATGTGGGCGCGGGCCGCAAACGGGAAACGCTCGCTGCGTATGGGCAGAGCCGCACGCCAGCGCAGCGGACAGG
>CAINDV010000148.1 GCA_903847485.1 uncultured Verrucomicrobiota bacterium | reverse complement strand
GGGATGCACCGGGGAGCGGCGCGAGGTTCTGGACGTTGACCACGAAGGCGGCCGGGGCGTTTGGCTCGGGTTGCACCGGGGAGCGGCGCGAGGTTCTGGACGTTGACCACGAAGGCGGCCGGGGCGTTTGGCTGGGGTTGCCGTTGGCGTTGACCACGAAGGCCAGCATCGGTGCCCGGCTGGGGTTGCGCGACGGGCGGCGGCGAATTACTAACCCCCCCTCAAATTGTCGGCTTTTTGTCGGCAATCTCACTTTGGCAGGGAGCATGTTTTCGGCGGAAACGGGCTTTCCGTTCAATAGATACAGGGCTTTTCGTGGTTTTCTTCCGTTGGAAAGGCAACGGTTTGTCAAACCGTTGCTCGTTCTTGTACGCGCGATTTCGCCTTCTTGCGTGATTTTCCCGGTGCTCTCCGCCGCAGTGGGGAGCGGAGCGGCGGAGCGGTGGGGCAGTATGGCGGCATACCGCCGCGCAAATTCCTTGCGCTTGAACATCGGCCAAGTGTCCGCTTCGCTGGCCAGCAATGACAACCGCGCCTGCCATTCATCCGGGGCAGGGTTGCCCAGCCGTCGCCATTCATCCCCAAACGCGCACACCACCGGACGCCAGCTAAAAGCCCAGCCCCGCCCCAGGGCGGCGGCCAGGGCGTCCAAGTCCGCCGCGCCTATGATAGCGGCGAGCATAGCCACACCGCGACGCCAGGCGGTAGCTTCCGGCGTGATCTCTGTAACGCGGCTGGAATAGACCTTTAACGGCCCGAAATCTTGCGAGTAACGAACAGACCGCCGCCCCGGTGCATCGGCTTTGGCAAGGTAGTTCGCCAGCCCGGCTATTCCTTCCTTGCGTATCGGCTCAACCAGGAGCCTGCCAAAAAGGGCGGCTTTCGCCGCTTGGCGGAGCGGCGGCGCTTCGGCGGCGAAGTCCAAGCCCAGCTTCCCGGCCACAATATGCGCGTGCTGATTGCCGTTGCCCTGCCGTTCTATCTTGGCCGCCCATACCAGCTTGCGGGCGCGTAGTTGGCGAGTGACCTTGCGTAAGCTCGCTTGGAATGTGGCGTCGCGGGGGCGGCCCCGCATGGTCAAATGAATAACCAGCAAACTTGACCGACCGAGCTTCTCTTCCAGGGCGTGTAGATTGCCGCGCAAGGCGAGCAGGCTTTTCTGCCGCGAGCGCGGGACCGTCGCCCCTCCAACTGCGGTTATTTTGAGAGGGGGGGAAGGGAGGGGACTTCGGCCCTGAGTCTCACCCTTGCCGGGTTGTTCTCTGTGCAGTTGCGTCTTCCCAATACGAGACACCGCCGCGCACACCTTCCCGCCCGGCGTTTTGCCCCTTGTCTTGGCGGCTCCGCTGGGGTAGCCTTTGCCCATAGTCCGCTTGCAAATTCGCCGCGCCTTTCCTGCCCAGGGGAGCGCGGCGTTTTTGCGATTGAACTAACGGCAGGCTTGCCGACGGGCTGCTAGCCAGCCGTCCACGTCCGCCGGGCGGTAGCGTATGACCTTCTTGGTCAACTTAAGATACGGCAGACCGAGAGTCCGCCGCCAGAGGCGGAGCGTGCGCGGGGTGATGCCGCCGCCCAAGTAGTTAACGAGCCAGGCTTCGCCATAGACGCCGGGCGCTTGTGTTTGTGCCGCCGTTGTGTCGTTATGAGTAATCATTTGCGACTAGGAGCGCAGGTAGTCGCGCAGGGAGTAACCCACAACACTTTCCCCGTCGTGAGGTTAATTTCGCGGACGGTGGGAGCCGGACTTGTGCGGCAGCGGCGGCTTGTGTGTTTGGCCCGGTTTTGCGCCCCGTTTTTCTTGGGCGTAAGCGTAGCCGACTTCCCCGCACACCCGCCGAATAGTCTCTAAGTCTGGCACCTTTTCATTTACCTTGTCCGAGTAGAAGGGGGTAATGAATTCCTGAATTTGCTTGAGGGTTTGGGCGGGCTTTTCCTTCGGCGCTCCGCCGAAAGTGAGCGCATGTTCCAACTTTTCGGCGGCGGTTGTGGGCGTCTCCTTTTCCCAGCGGAGCTTCACTAACAAGCGGCGAAGCGGATCATGCGGGCGGCACGGGCCTTGGGCGAGTAGTTCAAGCACGTCAGCAATGCGCCGCAGCTTGCTTACGTCGCCAGTGTGCGCCGCGTCTGTCATCAGGCGCACAAGCTTCCCCTGGCTCCATTGCTTTAGCTGGGCGACTCCCCGCGAACCATAAAGCCACTCATGCGCTACAGTGAAGGTGAATCCCCACTTGGCACAGGCTTCATTGGCGATGGTTTCCTCCGTTTCCTTGAAACCCGGTTTCCGCTTTGCGGCGTCGTGAGCGATGGATTTTCGCCTAACTTCGGCAGTGTTCGCCAGCGTGTAGATCGCCTGAAGTTCCGGCATTACTTTCAAGGCGCTAATACCACTTGCGCCTCGTGATTGCACCGTATTCAGCCTCGGCATGATGCACTTGCGAGGCGCAAATGGTATAAGGCCGTCGCGACCGTATATCGTGGCCAGCGCCCGTTCCTGCCGAGAGGCTGCCGCGAGTTCCTTCCTTGTGAGAGTGTTGGCCGGCGTGCTCATGCGGCTTGGTTCAAGGTGACGATGTTCGCGGGCGACTGCGGCAGGGTGCCAAACCAAGCGGCGGCGGCGTCCGGGCGGACAAGCTCGCGATAGTGCTTGAATACCACCGACGGCGAGTTGCCCATTTCCAAGCTGACTTGCGCGGCGCTCTGGACGGCGGCGAGCCGGTAGGAGGCGAAAGAGTGTCGCAAGCCGTTAGCTTTCCACGGGACGCCACTGGCGAGCGCGGCGGCTTGCTGGGCGTCGTTGAATGTCTCCGGCGTGCCACCCCACACCTTGCCCTTCTTGCGGGCGTAGGGAGCCAGCCAGCGGGCAAGGCAGGGCAATACCGGGACAATGCGCCGGGAACGTGTCTTGGCTTCGGCTTTGCCAATGGTGATAACGCCACCGGGGGACAAGTCCACGTCCGCCCAAGTGATACGTTGAAGCTCGGCAGTGCGCAAACCAGCAAAGGCACCAATGGCGAGCGCGGGCAGGAACTCCGGCGCGGCGGCGGCGAGCAGTCTGGCGACTTCGGAAGGCGTGTAAATTTCCACCTTGCCGCCGGAACACTTGGGCGCTTCGGTGTCAGTGACAGGGTTCTCGCCCTTGACGATGTAATCACGGCGCTCGGCAAATTTGAACAGCGTGCCTAGCAGGGTGCGGAAGTTCTTTACCGTCTGCGGCGACGCCTTCTTGCCGTCCAGCCAGGCTTGTATATCGGCGGCAGTGACGCTGGCGACTTGCACGGCAAAAGCTTCGGCGAAGCGGCGCAGGCGGGCGCGTATGTCGCCCAGGTAGCGAGCGGAAGCCCCTCGGCTCTTTCGGTGCTCATAGAACTCTTCGGCGACTTCGGCCACTGTCCGGGATTGCAACCGGGACGGATCGCGGGCCATGAAGAAGCGGACGGCGGGCAGGAATTTTTCGGCGTCGCCCAAAAGCTTGACGGCTTCGGCGAACAGCGCGGCGGCGACTTCTACGGGTTTCCCGGTCGGGCGGAGCAATTCCAAAGCGCGGCCATAGGCGGCGGAGTCCTTGCCCGTGAACGCGGCGGCGACGGCGTCGCCAGTGGACAAGAGCCGGGCTATGCGCTCGGCTTCGGCGATAGCTTCCTCGCGTTTGGCGAAAGAGCGGAACCGACGGACGCCGCTGGAATAGTCCGCCACTTCCCAAGCCTGATAACCATCCGAGCGCGTCCGCCCGTAAATCCTTACGGTGACACTGCCGACTTTTACCGACTCTTTCCCTACGGTTTTTGCCAGTTTACCGCCGCCGTGTTTTTGTGTTTTCATGCCGTCAACTGTCGGCAAACTGTCGGCACAAGTCAAATGCGAAGTGAATTTTTGGGGGTGTCGAAGTGAGTTCCGCCCTTTATTTGCAAGGTGGAGCCAATGGTCGGGATTGAACCGACGACCTACGGTTTACGAAACCGTTGCTCTGCCACTGAGCTACATTGGCAACCACCATCCAGCAAACTCGACGACGGCCGGAGTTCGCGACCCCTCGCGGCTGCCAGAGACATTTAGCATGGCCGCAGCTTAATGCAAGTCTTTGGCGGGAAAAGGGTGGACGAGATAAAAGTGGGTTTTGGGATGTCCGCTGGTTGTTTGCCCCAGCATGGTGGTGGTATTACTACAATACGCCGCAGTTTATTGATGTCTCGGGGCGGCTGCAAAAGGCCACGGAGTGGACCGTTAATCCTAAAAAGAGCAGTTGAGCCGCAAAAGAACGCAGAGAACGCAGAGAATCAACTATTTACAGGCG
>CAINDV010000147.1 GCA_903847485.1 uncultured Verrucomicrobiota bacterium | reverse complement strand
GGGGACGCCGGGTGAGGGCACCCGGCCTACAACAGCGAGCGCACGCCGCTGTAGGCCCGATGCCCTCACCGGGCGTCCCCCGAAGTAACCGACAACTTGGGGAAGCACCGCGCGAGAAGGCGGGCCAAAATTCGTATTTGCAACGGCTGGCGGTTTGGTAGAATTTCCGTTGTCCGCTCGACTCCCGCGCCGACCGGGCGGGGAGGCAGGGGCAGACAGGCGAATCACTCGCAACAGACACGGCATAACTTAAATCATATAAACATCTTCGTGCGGCTTCGGCTGCTGTTCGTCCTGAAGTGGGTTACGCTCCTTCCTTTTGAAGGCGACAATTTCAGGTGAGCGGTGGTTTGCAAGTGGCGCGAGGAACTACAAGCCATGAAACAAATCAATAACACCAATACAAAAGACGGCAGCCGGCTTTGCGCCGCTCCGCTAAACTCAACCATCCACCGAACCAGGCTTTGCCACACCGCCTTGAAAGGTGCCTCGGCACTGGCGTTGACGCTGGCGGTTGCGAGCCATAGCTACGCCGACACCTTGGTGTCCGGCGACGTAACTGGGACATGGACGAAGAGCAGTAGCCCTTACAGGGTAGTTGACAACTGCACCGTCCCACGTGGGCAGACGCTGACGATTCAGCCCGGTGTTTCCGTCATACTCGGCCAAGGCCTGAAGATCGAAGTCTGGGGAACGATTTCCGCAGTCGGCACGCCTTCAGAGAAGATCGGGTTCCGTGGAACAAGTTCCAGCAGTTACTGGGATCGAATCTTCATCATGCATGGTGGCGGAGCCGAGAGCCGATTCGCTCACTGCAACTTCAGCGATGCCGTAACGGCCGTTCATTTGCGCATCTTCGCGGAGAATTCCACCATGAGGACCGATATCGCTAATTGTCGCTTCACGAATTGCCTGGATTCGGCACTATTTGGTGACGCCGAAACGCTTACGACGTACTGTGATGTCTCGCAGACGGCCCTCGATGTCTCTCTCAGTAATTGCTGGATCGAGAGATGTCTCAATGGATGCCGGTTTGTCATCCATGGAAGTGTGACAGGCAGTTGCGGCAACTTCTATCCACCTTACGGGCACGCACACCCCACACTCCAGAATTGTGCCTTTGTGTCGATCGGCGCGAGGGCCATAAGCCTGGAAGTGGGGAACTACCCGGGCAGTTCCACGTTGAAACTGGTGAATTGCTTGATCTCTGCTTGCTCGAACGGTGTGGTGACAGTGGACCCGTGGGATTGCATTATCGAGAATACCGTGCTTCAGAGCTCAAAAATCGGAGTGGCTAGGGGTGGTTCTTTGTCTGGTCAGGTTGGCTACAACTGCTTCTTCAACAATCAAACAAATTTCGTTGGGTACCCGAGTTCATTCGGGCGAGTTGATGGTTACAACCAGAACGGAACGCCGGCGGATGTTGCAATGAACATCTTCCAGAATCCGCTGTTCGCAGATACGAATACCTTCATCCTGGCTACGGACTCTCCCTGCATTGACGCTGGGGATCCGGCCAGCGCCTATCAGGACAGTTGCTTCCCGCCGTCGAAAGGCACGGCGATCAACGACATAGGCGTCTACGGAGGACCTGGAGCCTGCAACTCGGTGGTCCCAACTCCACCGGCAATCACCCGCCAGCCCAGTAGTCAGTCAAGCTGCCTCGGGTCCACCGCGCTATTCTCCGTGGCTGCCAGTGGTACGCCGCTTCCCGCCTACCAGTGGTTTCACGGTGCGGCGCTCTTGTCTGGGCAAACAGGCACGAATCTGAGCCTGACAAACCTCCAACCCACAGATGCTGGCATCTACCAAGTGGTTGTAACGAATGTGTATGGGGCCGTGACTAGCGCGCCGGTCCAATTGGTCGTCAACGACGCCTGCGTGGACCTCTGCATGTATGCCGGTTTGAACATCGCCGGGCAGCCGGGCCGCACCTACGAGTTGCGCTACACCACCGACCTCAGCAATACGAACTTCGCAACGTGGACCTTCCTCGCAACCAACACGACGCCGTGGTTCTACATTGACACCGGTTCGTGTGGCGTGCCGAAGCGGTTCTACGGCGTGAAGCTGCTGCCGTAGCCAGTCCTTGAACCAATCCCCAGCGGGCCGGAGGCAACTCCGGCCCGCGTTGTTTTCCACCAGAGCACCGCTCCGTTTCTTGCCTGGGCATCTTCGCAAGCAAACCGGCAAGCCCGGAGGGCTTGAAGGTGAATAGCCGTGGGTGCAACCCACGGGGGACGCGTGCCAACACAGAGCCGACCCTGCAAGGGTCGAACCCCGGCGCGGCAGACGAAGAGTTCGGCCCCTTCAGGGCCGGTGCCGTCATTGCCTGGCCCACCGTGGGCTGCCGCCCACGGCTATTCACGTTGAAACCCTCCGGGTTTCGGAGAGGCTGGCCGTTGGCCGGCGGGAAACTGCGCACCCTCTCCACCCTTGCCGCAGGTAGCGGTTTGCCGAAACGCTTCTACGGCGTGAAGCTGCTGCCGTAACCAGTCCTTGAACCTATTCCCAGCGGGCCGGAGGCAACTCCGGCCCGCGCTGCTTTCCGCCATCGCCGCAGGGGGCAACTGTTCACTGCCAGTTAGTTTGGACCGAGCGGGGTGGCGAGAGTTCCCCTGCCCGTCTGCGGCAGCTCCGTAGGAGCGGAATGTTTATAGCACGACGGCCCGAATGTGCCCCCCAGCCCCGTAGGGGCGGAATGCGCTCTGCCGCCCGGCCTCCAGTTGGGCCGCCCTACCAAGACATTCCGCCCCGCTGGGGCTTGACCACCTTGGCCAGGCGGGGCTATAAACATCGCGCTCCCACGGAACTGCCGCCAGGCCGCATGCACCGCCACTAAGTAGCAGCGTTCCTTTGCTCCCTTGCCGTAAGGTGACTGACTTTCTCCGGTTCCGACCGAGGCGTGAGCAAAAAGCGCGAATTGTGACCGCGCAGTAGAACCCTGTCCATGAAATGCCTATAAGTATTGGCGCCATAAGGGGGCGTAGGAGGGCTAGGGCTGGCCCGTAGCAGCTTGCACGCATGAGATGGTACCGTATCCAACGGAGGAACTGCAGACTAAGCTCCGTGGGCCGGTAGCGGGCCTGATAGGGGGCTCTGGGGAACGCACGTCCAGCGGCTTTAGCTTTGGCTGCGCGCCGGTCTAAGTCCTTGTGATAGGCGGTGATGACTTTGGTATCTGCGATCGCCGCTTCGGTTTTGCGGGTGGCGTGGAATAGCTGTAGTAAGTTATGCGCCCGGCATAGGACGATGGCTGGGATGGTTTTGATTGTGTTACTCTTCCCCCAGGCTTGGCGTTCGTCGAGTTTCTGTTCTGCCACGTATTCCAGCAAGCGCGCCAGCCGCCGCGCATCGGCGGCGGTGATGCCAATGATGATTTGGCCCCCTTTGAACGCTTTCCAGGTTCCGGACACTCCTCCCTGATGCGGAGGAAAATGTTGTTGTCGCGATCAGGTTCGGAGCGGTCGAGGAACACGTCCACGTCCCAGTTTCCAGCGGGCAGTTTGATTTTCATGTTCGTTAGTCGTAGGGCGAGGAAACCGGATTGGGTGGGGGCACTCAAAGCTGAAACCACGCATCAGTCCGCATTTTTTCGAAGCACTGGGGCAGCGTCAGCCGGCTGTCAATGATCATCCACTCGTCGTTATAGCGGCGTGCCAGATGTTCCAAGAGTCGTGACTAAAGTAACCCAGCCGGGCAAAGGCGGTCAGGAAGAACGGATAGAGCGCGTTCGGGCCGGGACAGTCGTACCGGGCGATGAACTGGAGATAGGCCCCGTGCCACTTGGTCGAGAAGTCCACGATGTAGTTGCCGAGCGGGTTCTCGGGTGGCGGTTGAATGGTGGGTTTATAGAACTCGTTCACAAACTTGTCGGCCTCGGCTTGCAGGCTTTGTTTCTGCCACTTCGTCAGTTTGCACTTAGGCGGGATGTTAGTCGGCATCCAGGCGTAACCGGTTGGCATAATGGTATCCTTTCTTGGTGCAGTGTTAGCCGCCCTGCACGAGTGAGAGCGACGGGTAACGGTTTCGGTAAAACTGGCCTTTGTAGCAGCGTAGCAGAAACGTCAGCGCCAGTTCCGGCGGCAGGCGCCGCAATTGAAAGGCTTCAATCAACGACGACGCGCCGTGCTCGCGGACCATCCGCCGCACAAACGCCGGGCTGATCGCGGCATTCGTAACGAAGTGGCCCAGCGCATCCACCTCCGTTTCGGACAAGCCGGCGCCCTGCTTGCGCAAGCCGGAGAGAATGTGATTGAAACCGAGCATGAATTCCTGGCCTTCCTCGGGATTGTAGAACGCGCCGATGCCCTGGTCATGGTCCAGGAAGTCGCGCGAAAAGCGCATCGGCGGACGCGGTTGAGTTAGACCGCGTTCCTGCATGACTCGGTGGATGACCTCTTGGTCCGCCGCGCGCCAGAGGGCTTCCATGTGTTTCTGCTCCGCCGCCGCGAGCGCCAGGCCGTCGGGATACACCACGAGGTCGCTGCCGAAATGCGCCACGAAGTCGTCGTGCTGTTTGCGATTGGATTCCCTCGCTTGGGCGGCCTCGGCGGGACAGTAGCGATAAGCGATGCCGGACTGACGTTCCAGCATCTCCCGGCGCAGGTTGGCCTCCTCAGTCTCCGGCACATCCTCGTAAGGGCGCTGTTCGCCTGACCAATACCACTCGCCGCGCCACGGAGTTAGCGAGCCGAAGACCACCAGTTCCGGTTGGAACGGGCAGTCCGGCATGTTCATGCGAACGGTGTAGGGTTGACGATTGACCAGGTTGCGCACTAGTATGGTCTCCGTTTCCACGCCCCGGTCCTGCCGGGAGAGCACGCGGTAGAACGCAGCGTGCCGCTCATACCAAGTCCGCAACGTCGCGCGGTCTTCCGCCGGCACGTCCAGCGCGCCGGCCAGAATGTCAATCACCCCCAAGCCCGACCACGCGGTGCTTTCCTGACAGATGAAATCGTCCATCACGCCGATGGTCGCCCCTTTGCCGTGCTTGCTGACATAGTTGGCGAAGAACCATCGGAACAAGTAGGACTTAGTGCCCAGCCAGATGAGCTTGCGCTTGATGTCCCAGCCGAACTGTGAAGAGCCGGCCAGAAAAGACTTCACGCCTGACTCCGCCGACAGTCGGGCGAACCGCTCTGTGAGGAACGCCCCGGTGACTTCCGCCAACTGGAGCACATTGGGATGAGTTGGACTGGGCAGCACCTCCGGGTGCATCCAGAGTGTCCAGATCAGATGTTGAATCCGCCGCGGATCGAATCCGTGGAGTAACTCCGCCGAGCCGACGCCGGCGGCCAGCGGGAGCGGCGTGCCGAAGAACTCACGGTTGTAACCTTCCAAGCTGCGCCACAGACCGATGTCCGCGTGGATGTCCTCGCCAAACTCTACCAGCACTGCCGCCAGTTCGCCCAAAGCCGCGTCCGGGCATTTCACAGCGCGATGGACGAAGCTGCGCTGAGTCTTCTCCAGCAACCGGCGCAAGTCTTGCGCGATGTCAGCCAGATACTTATCCGCCCGGCCCGGCGGACCCGGCGGACGGCTGGCGCTTAGGATGTCTTTGGCGGCTATGCTCATAAGTGCGAACCAAGCCTACCGTTTCAAGCAAAATGGACAAGCGTTCTCTCAGCAATTCTCATTTGGCCCGGTCACCCCCCGCCGGGTGAGAGCACCCGGCCTACACCGCCGCAATACCGCCCGCTGGTAGGCCGGGTGCCCTCACCCGGCGGGAGTTGACCGGGCCAGAATGAGAATTGCTGGCGCTCTCTCCACCGAAGCATTGGCGCCAGCGCTGACCAATGCGTGCCTGCTCCGCCTCACTCTTCTCTTAAAGAGTTGCCAGCCAAAGCGCAAAGTGGGATGCTGCGGTGCCATAACTATGACGCTCTATCAACAAATCCGCGCTGCTGGCAAATCAATGCACGGCAAGTCGCTTCAAGCCACGAGAGATCTAGATTTCGATCCTCTCAGCATTGCCAAACAGATGACGCTGCCCACGAGCGGACGGACTTTGATCTTCGATGACGAGGCGATGCAGAACGCCTTTTTCGACTTCTGGTTCCATGAGTATCGGGTCAACGGGAAGTCTTTGGTGGAAAGCGTGGACCCAGTGGCGGCGGAACTTGACCCCCTCGAAACGGAGGTGCTGGAAGCCCACCGTCACGCGCGCACTTCCTTGTTCCTGACGAACGCCGTGCTGCCCGGCAGGCACCAAGTGCGCCTGCGGGACTTGTTGGACTTAGACCAACCGGAAGTGCTGCTCACCGACCTGGGAATGAGCGATTGGATCTATCGCGCCGGAACCCAGGTGGCAATGTTCTCCCGGCTGATGGTCGTGCGCGATATCACGATGACCGCCGGCTTCAACTTCTCTTTCAACCCTGCGCGGGTGCCCGGAATCCTGGACGCCTGCCGCAAGAGGCTGAAGAAGGTGCCGGCGGCGGAGTTATCCGCGGCCCGGTTTGTCTTCTTCTTCCAAAAACACCGGCAATTCGGCGAGGAGCAGGAGTTCCAGGACGTCGTGTGAACCGCACCTCCGGCAACCAATCTTATCAACCTATGCCTATCACTCACACCAGTCGCACCGGCAAGACCTATTACCTGCACACCGGCCCGAAGCGGGGCGGCGGCACGCAACACTTCCTGTCCACGAAAGCCGCCGGGCCGCTGGCCGAGCGCGTGCCGGAAGGTTTCGAGATTTACGAGACGGTTAATGGGCAAGTCTTCTTGCGCCGCCAACCGCCGAAACTGATCCGCGAGGACGAACTCGACATCATCCGCCGCCCGCTGGCCCGGCCGCGCGCCGGAATGCGGTACCAAGTCGAGGCGCAGGGCAAAGTCATCATGATCCACGAAGGCAGCGACAACCTCCGTTTGATGCGTGAAACGGCGTGGCATCTGTCGGTGCAGGAGCAAGAACGCATCGCGGCGGAGTTCGCCCACTACCAGCCGGTGATGCGGTTCATCCTGACCGACGCCGAGCGGAGAGTGTTCGACCCGGAGCGCTTCTGTTTTCGCGGGAGCGTGGATGACTGGATCTCCATCGGTCCCCCGGCGTCCTTGGAGAAACTCGCCGCCAAATACCTCAACCACCTCGGGCAGGATTCGCTTTACGAGCTTTACTAAGCCGTATCCATGCAGTTGGAAGACGGAATCCGGCCTCAACGCAGAGGACGCAGCGGGAGCGCGGAGCGGAAACGGTACAACGCACCAAAAGAGGAGCGCAAATGGGTCGGCCAAACTCAGCGTTCCTCCGCGTCCTCCGCGTCTCGGCGTTAACTTCTGTCCACTTCTACCGAATGGATACGGCTAATGGTAGGTAGGACGCGGAATAGCAGTTAGGAACAAACTTTCCCGATGAACCACAAAACCACAGATGTACACAGATGGAACAGACGCCCACCGAGGAAACGACGGACTAAGCAAACTCACTGAACCGTGAACTACCGGTGAACGCCGATAGGAACTCATTCTCATCTTCCCTCTGTGTTCATTTGTGTCCCTCTGTGGTTTCAATGGAATAGTTACGGCTATGCCGTATCTATTCAATAGTCGGCAGGGCGAGCTCCTGCCGAGCCGTGGCTGACGCAGACAATGTCTTCTTTTTCGTTGGCGGCGGCCAGTCCCTAAAAGTGAGATCATCCAGGGTGACGGACAGACGCCTTGGCCTCAAGCCCAGTGCGGCTCGGCAGGAGCCTCGCCCTACCACCAACTGCATGGATACGGCTAAGCTGGCTTCAGGCCGGGCGCGGGGGGCATCGAAGCGCGGTGCCGGAAGACGGTCCTTCGTGAACCGAGAGCCCCGATGGCGAGCCGAAAAAATCTCACTGCCGGGCTTGACAGGGTTAGCCATTTGGCTAAATTCCTTTCCGTCATGCCTGCTGATTCCAAAATACTGGCCCGCTACAAGGCCCAAGCGAAGGTGCTCAAAGCCCTCGCCCATCCCTCGCGCCTGCTCATGGTCGAAGAACTCTCGAAAGGCGAGCGCTGCGTGTGCGAACTCGCCGCGATGGTTGGCGCCCAGATGGCCACCGTGTCCCGGCACCTTTCCCAGCTCAAGCACGCTGGCATCGTCGAGGACGACAAGCGCGGTGCCCAAGTCTTTTACCGGCTGCGCACGCCCTGCGTGATGAACTTCTTCGCCTGCATCTGCGCCGTCTCTCGGCAGGTCGCCAAACGCGACCTGGAATTGGCCGCGTGAACCGGCCCCCTTTTTTTGAACCGTGACTTGTTAAATTGGCCAAATGAGTAATCGGCAAAACAACCCCGCTGGGGAGCCAGGCGAAGCATGAGCACCACCCTCGTCCTTAAACGCATGGCCGCGTCCGGCCGCGAACTCAAGATCCTAGCCGGGTTCGCCGTCCTGTTCGTCTTCCTGTTCTTTCTGCCTGTCGGCGAGCCGCGTTTTGACAACGCACTCAAGGAGGGCCTCGAACTGACCAAGTGGTATGCGCAGGAGCATGTCCTGCTCTGCCTCATCCCAGCGCTGTTTATTGCCGGCGGTATCAGCGTATTCGTCAATCAGGCCGCAGTCATGCGCTATCTGGGACCTAAGGCCAATAAGGCTATGGCCTACGGCGTAGCCTCAGTGTCCGGCACTATCCTGGCGGTATGCTCCTGCACAGTGCTGCCGTTGTTTGGCGGCATCTGGCAACGCGGCGCGGGGCTGGGACCGGCGACGGCGTTTCTCTATTCCGGCCCGGCCATCAACGTCCTGGCCATTGTGATGACGGCGCGCATCTTGGGGATGGAACTGGGCATAGCACGGGCGATTGGCGCGGTGGTGTTCAGTGTAGTGGTGGGGCTGGCCATGCACTTAGTCTTTCGGCGCGAAGAACAGGCCAAGGCGGAGGCTGCGGCGGAGATGCCCGAAGTCGAGGTCAAGCGTCCGCTCTGGCAGAACGTGCTGTTCTTTGCCGCGATGGTGGGCGTGCTGGTGTTCGCTAACTGGAGTAAGCCCGTCGAACCGACTGGGCTTTGGGCCACCATCTATGCCTGGAAATGGCCGGTCAGCGCCGCGTTTGCCGCCGGGTTAGCGGGGGCACTGGGGCTATGGTTTGGTTTCAAGTGGAAGGAACTGGCGCTGACGGCGGCCCCGGTGATTCTGCTGAGTCTTCTTTTCCCACATGAGCCATTGATTCCGTTTATTTTTGGTTGCGCGGGGCTGGTGGTGCTCTGCGCCAGGAATCCTGGTGAAGGCCGCGAATGGTTGGACGCGACGTGGACGTTGGGCAAACAGATCTTTCCCCTGCTCATCGGCGGCGTCTTCATATCGGGCATGCTGCTGGGGCGGCCGGGGCACGAAGGCGTGATTCCCTCGGCGTGGGTCAGCCAATCAGTGGGCGGCAATTCCTTCCAGGCGAACTTAGCATCCTCGGTTGTAGGTGCCTTCATGTATTTCGCCACGCTGACTGAAGTTCCTATCCTCCAAGGTCTCATCGGCTCCGGCATGGGCAAAGGCCCGGCGCTGGCGCTGCTGCTGGCCGGTCCCGCGCTTTCACTGCCCGCCATGCTGGTGCTCCGCAGCATCATGGGCATGAAGAAGACGGTGGTCTATGTGTCACTGGTCATTGTGATGGCGACGATCACGGGACTCACTTACGGCGCGTTATTCGGATGAGGCGAGAAGAGTAAAGAGTGAAACGTGAAGCATGAGGCGAGAAAAGTGAACTTCAAACAGTGACGAACAAACAAACAAACAAACAAACTATGACTATCTTAGTTATTGGCACCGGCTGCGCTAAGTGCAAGACCCTGGCGCAATTCACCGAACAAGCGGTCAAGGAACTCGGCCTTGCGGCTGAGATCACCAAGGTCACCGACCTCAAGCAAATTATGGCGCTCGGCGTGATGATGACCCCGGCGCTGGCTGTCAACGGCACTGTCAAGGTCGTCGGCAAGGTGCCAAGTGTGGCGGAAATCAAGACACTCCTGCAACAGGCGGCGTGAGGCGTAAGGCGTGAAACGTGAAACGTGATGCGTGACTCTGGAATTCACGTTTCACGTTTCACGCCCCCCAACCAATCTATGAAAACACCTATGAAGATACTCATCGTGGCCGCGCTTGCCGTGGTCGTCGCCGGGGCTGTAGCCCTCAAGCAGGGCAAGGCACCCGCTGAATCTAACACCACTTCGGCAACCCCGGTCGTAAGTGCGCCGGGTGGAGGCTCCGGTGCCAAGACCGGGCCTGCGGCTACCGCCCAGTTACCCAAGCTCCTCGACCTGGGAGCCGGCAAGTGCATTCCCTGCAAACTAATGGCCCCCATCCTGGAGGAGTTGAAAAAGGAGTATGCCGGTAAGATGACCGTCGAGTTTATTGATGTTTGGGTTAATCCCGACGCCGCCAAGCCTTACGGTATCGAGGTGATCCCGACCCAAATCTTCTACGACGCCGATGGCAAGGAACGGTTCCGGCACGTCGGCTTCTTTGGCAAGGAAGACATTCTTGGTAAGTGGAAGGAACTCGGTGTGGACCTTAGCGGCGGCAAGACCAGCGCCGGTATTATCCGCGAAGAAGCGGTGAAGCCGGACACCCGTCCGCGCGACCAAGTCTGCTTTCTATGTGATGAAGACCTACCGCCTAAGACTAAGACGGTGGTGAAAGGGGAGAGTGAGCAGCGTGTTCTGTGTTCGCCGCATTGCTACTTCATTTACTTTTCCAGCCTCGTGGGCGCGGACCCGAAGGCCGAAGCAGCCAAGGTCAGCGTCACCGACTGGGCCAGCGGCAATCTCGTGACGGCCACCGCCGCGACCTATCTCTATGGCTTGGACGCCAAGGGCCGGCCTACGACCAAGGCGTTCGCTGACCGAGCAGCCGCCGTAAAAGAGCAGCAGACCAGTCCCGGCAATCTGCTCGCTTGGGACGTGCTCCGCTCCAAGGAACTGGCCACCCGCTGCGCCTTCTGCGACCGATCCGTCTATCCGGAGGACGCCTGCGGCGTTAAGTTCGGCACGACGCATGGCTATGGTTGTTGCACGCATTGTTCGATAGGTGTGGCGGCGCGACTAAAGCAAGACATCGAAGTCGAAGCGAAGGATGGACTAACCGGCGAACTTATCCGCGTGAAGACCCTTGATGGACAGATTGCGTCCTTGGAGCCAGCCAGCGCCATCGCTTGGTTCGGCCAGAGGAAAGGCCCGGATGATAACTGGGCTTCCGCCGGCTGCTTCAAGCAGGGATTCTTCGTCAACCAAGACAATCTCAAGAGTTGGCTGGAGGCTCGTCCAGCAATGACTGGCCGCCAGATTACCATCGCCCAGTCGCTTAGTGACAAGATGAAGCTTTCACCGGAACAAATCGCCAAGGCGTGCAAACTGGGCGAGTGCAAATGACATGAAGCCCGACCGCCGAACTTTTGTCATCGGCGCTGCCGTCATCGCCGTCGCAGTGCTATTGAATGCCCGACAAGGGCGGCGTTCGGCGTGTGCCGGTGGTTCTTGTCTCTTATCCCAGCCGGGTGGCGAATTTTTCCCAAGCAACGCGTGGGCATCGCTCCCGTGGCCAGGCACGAACCCAGCAGCGGCATTGACCGTCACGCACACGAATCGCACCCCTTAGCCATGGAACAACTCTTTACCAACCTGAGCCACGCCGTCGAAGGCACCCCAGCCATCGCCTTAGGCGCGTCCTTCGTCTGGGGTATCTTGAGCATCGTGCTTAGCCCCTGTCATCTGGCGAGCATACCACTTATAGTCGGCTTCATCAGCGAACAGGGCAAGGTGACGGCGAAGCGCGCCTTCTGGACTTCCACGCTGTTCGCCGTGGGCATCCTCATCACCATCGCGGCCATCGGCGCTGTCACGGCGGCGGCGGGCCGCATGATGGGCGACGTGGGACGCTACGGAAATTACTTCGTCGCGCTGATCTTCTTTGCGGTCGGGTTGCACCTGCTCGGCGTGATTCCCATGCCTTTCTCGGGGGCCGGACCTGTGGGTATGAAGCGCAAAGGTTTCCTAGCCGCGTTCGTTCTCGGGTTAGTGTTCGGCATCGCGCTCGGCCCTTGCACCTTCGCTTACATGGCTCCGATGCTCGGCGTCAGCTTCAAGCTGGCGGCCACCAACTTCCTCTATGGTGCGGCACTGTTGCTGGCTTACGGCGTGGGCCATTGCGCTGTCATTGTCGCGGCCGGCACCTCCACGGAACTCGTCCAGCGGTTCCTGAACTGGAACGAGCAATCCAAAGGTATCGCCGTGGTCAAAGTCGTGTGCGGCGTGCTGGTGCTCCTGGGGGGCCTATGGCTAATTTACTCCGCGCCGTGACGACAGAAGCTTGCAACCTGATTTGTATGTCCCTAAACTAAAACCGATACATCAACTGATATGAAAGATATGAAATCCAATGTTACTCGTCGCAACTTCCTGACCAGCGCTGGCACGGCCGCGCTGGCTGTAACCGCCACCACCGCCCTCGCTGCCGACACGGGAGGCGGTGGCAACACGCTGAAAATCCTCGGCGTCGCGTGCAGTCCACGCAAGGGCATGACGACGGCGAAAGCCGTGCAAGCCGCGCTGGACGCCGCCAAGGGCGTGAACCCGCGCCTCGAGGTTGAATTGATTGACTTAGGCGGCCTGAGTATCGCCGGTTGGTCGCCCACTTCAATCAAGGACGACTTCGATGCCCTGCTGCCGAAGCTCAAGGATCCACGACTGGGTGGACTTATCATCGGCTCACCATCCTATTTCCGGTCGTTAAGCGCCTTGTGCAAGGCGTTTATCGAACGCTGCATGCCGTTGCGTGAAGGCACGATGGCGCTGGCCGACAAACCCGTGGGCGCGCTCTCGGTGGGCGGCAATCGGAACGGTGGCCAGGAGTTGGTTGTCCAGCAGATTCTCACCGCGATGCTCAGCTACGGCATGGTGCCCGTGGGTGGCAAGTCCCCCGCCATGCTGGGCGGCACGCTCTGGAATACCAAGGATGACGTCAGCCAGGACGAGACCGGCTTACAGTCAGCGAAGCTACTCGGCCTGCATGTGGCCGAGGTCGCGCTAACTCTGGCGCTAAAGAACGCATGAGGTCCGGCCCCGGTCAGGTGAACATGAAGCGCAAGGGCCTGCTCGCGGCCTTCCCACTGGGCCTCATCTTCGGCACCGCGCTTGGTCCGTGCATATTTGCCTACATGGCACCGATGCTGGCGGTGACGTTCAAGCTGGCAAAGACGAATCCGGGTTACGGTGCGTCGCTCCTACTCGCCTACGGGGAGGCCATTGCTCCGTCATCGTGGTAGCCGGCACGTTCACGGAAGAATTGTGCAAAGGTTCCTGAACTGGAACGAGCAATCCAAGGGTGCCCTTGTGCTCCTCGGCGGCCTACGGCTGATTTACTCCGCGCCGTAACTACGCCGCTGGCGTAACCCCCAAGAATGAAGACTCATCCTACTCACTTCGTCCCGTTGCTGCGCCAATCCGCTAAGTGGGCGATGCTGGTCGCCGTCATCGCGTTCCTTGTCTATCGCATGAAGTTCGCGCCAACCCTGGTGTTGGCGCAAACAGCCCAGTCCGGCCCCATTGTCGCGGAGGTGATGGGCACGGGCACGCTGGAGGCGCGCATCAAGACCACCATTAGTCCGCGCATTCAGGAGCGGCTCGCCGAAGTGCTCGTGGACCAAGGCGACACGGTGAAAGCTAGGCAATTGCTCGCGCGGTTGGACGACGGCGAATTGAGGATGCAAGTCGAAGTCGCGGAAGCCGCCCGGGTGGCGGCGCGGACCAGCCTGGAAAAGGTTAAGACCGATGAGGCCCGCGCGCTGGCGGTGGACCAACAGGCGCGGCTGAATCATCAGCGGGTGGCCGCTTTGCTGGCAAACAAGGTGGCGTCGCCGGATGAGTTGGAAAAAGCCGTCGAAACTCTGCAAGTGGCCGCTGCCGACGTGAAGCATTCGCAAGCCGCCATTGCCGAAGCCCAGAGCCAGGTGGTGACGGCGGAGAAGAACCTCGCTTACCAGATAGAGCGCCTCACTTATACCCAGATTCGCAGTCCTTACGACGGGTTGGTGGTGCGGCGCGACCGCGACCCCGGTGGCGTGGTGGTCCCCGGCGGCTCTCTGCTGCAGCTCATTTCCACCAATGAAATCTGGGTTTCGGCCTGGGTGGATGAAACCGCGCTGACGGGCCTAGTTACCGGCCAACCTGCGCGCGTCGTCTTTCGCTCCGAACCGGGGAGGAGCTATCCCGGCGAAGTCGCGCGCCTAGGCCGCGAGACGGACCGCGAGACGCGCGAGTTCCTCGTGGATGTGCGCGTGACGGAGCTTCCGAATAACTGGACGGTGGGCCAGCGCGCCGAAGTGTTCATCGAAACCGGGCGCAAGTCCGAAGCCTTGGTGATTCCGCAGCGGTTCGTGCAGTGGCGTGAAGGCAAGCCCGGCGTCTTCGTCAACGACCACGGCAAGGCCCGGTGGCGTGCGGTCACACTCGGTTTGCGCGGGCGCGAAGCGGTGGAGGTCACACTGGGACTCTCGACGGCCGAGCAATTGGTGGCAACGCGGGAAGCAAAGCAGCCGGCGCTTACCGACGGCCAGCGCATTACCGCGCCGCAAGCCGGCGGGGGCCAAGCGGAAGGCGCGAAGTGAATTCCGCATTCCGCACTCCGCATTCCGCATTTGAGGGATGAATCTCGCCACTAAAGACATTCGCCACAACTTCGGACGGTTCGCCCTCACGACCGTCGGCATTGGTCTGTTGTTGTTGATTGTTATGGGCATGGGCGGCATCTATCGCGGACTGATTCGCGAGGCCACACTCCTGGTGGAGAAGATCGGCGCGGACCTTTGGGTCGTGCAAGGCAGCACGCGCGGCCCGTTTGCCGAAATCTCCCGTGTACCGGCCAATTTGGAAGACCGTGCCCGCGCCGTGCCCGGCGTGGCCGGCGCCCGGCGGTTTGTCTCGCACACCATTCAGCGCGAACATCGTGGACGGCCATTGCGCATGGTGGTGCAGGGATTGGCGTGGCCCGAAGACCGAGGCGCGTGGATTCCGCTGGTAGCCGGACGGCCGCTGCGACAGGCACACTTCGAGATGATTGCCGACCGCTCGCTTGGTTTGCCGCTCGGCGAGAGACTCAAGCTGGGCAAGGACGTTTATGAAGTGGTGGGCTTGACGAAAGGCATGGTGGGGACGGGCGGCGACGGTTTGTGCTTTTTCACCGGGAGCGACGCCGAGGCCATCCAATTCGACATGCCCGGCGAAGCGGTGCGTTTGGAGCGCCAGGCGCGGCGCGCGCGGGCCGCAGCGCAGGACATTGGCCAAGTGCAACCATTGCTGCTGGAGCGCGCGGCTGGCCCTGCCAGCGGCCTTCCCGCGCTGGCCCCGCCCCAAGTGAGCGCGGTCATGGTCATGCTCCAACCCGGCGCAAACGCGGCGGAAGTGGCGGCGACGTTTGCCACCTGGCCGGACATCACGGTCTATTCCACGCCCCAGCAGATAGACCTATTGCTCGCCGGCATGGTGGACAAGGCGAAGCGACAACTCGGCTTGTTCCGCGTCCTGCTCATCATCATTTCCACCATCATCATGGCGCTGATCATCTACACGCTGACGTTGGATAAAATCCACGACATCGCCATGCTCAAACTCATGGGTGCACGTAACGGCGCCATCGTGGGCCTGATTCTCCAGCAGGCGCTGCTCATCGGTGCGCTCGGTTACGGACTGGCCTATTGGCTAGGCACGTTCGCCTTTCCGCAGTTTCCGCGGCTGGTGGTCATTGAGACCCCGGACCTCCTGTCACTCGCGGCCATCGTGCTGGGCATCTCGGTGCTGTCGAGCCTCCTAGGCATCTGGAAAGCCATGCGCGTGGAGCCGAACAAGGTGTTGTCATGAGCGACCTCTCCGCCAACAGCCCGCCTGCCATTGCAGCCTTCCAACTCACGAAGGTCTATGGCTCCGGCAACACGGAAGTCGTGGCGATGAAAGACGTGTCCCTGACCGTGGCGTGCGGCGAAGTGGTGGCGTTGCTCGGCCCCAGCGGCGCGGGCAAATCCACGCTGCTCACGGCCATTGGCCTTATCAATCCACCTACGTCCGGTCGCATCGTCATTGGCGGAACTCCCGTGCTGGAGGCCGACCGCGCGCTGGTGGACCTGCGCGCGTTCCGCCGGCAGCATCTAGGTTTCATCTTCCAAAAGGCGAACCTGATTCCGTTTCTCAATGCTGTCGAAAATGTCCAAGTGGCGCTGGAAATCAACGACGTGCCTCCGCGCGCCGCCCGCCAGCGGGCAATGGAGTTATTGGACTACCTCGGCGTAGCGGACCGCGCCAGCAATCTCCCCGACGCCCTCTCCGGCGGCCAGCAACAGCGGGTCGCCGTGGCCCGCGCCCTGGCCAACCAGCCCAGTCTCATTCTCGCCGACGAACCCACCGCCGCGCTCGACAGCCACCGGGGCCGTCAGGTGATGGAGCTATTCCGCAAAGTTGCCCACGAGCGCGGTTCCGCCGTGATGGTTGTCACCCACGATCATCGCTCGCTGGACGTGTTCGACCGGACCTATGAAATGGAAGACGGTCAACTGCGCCCAAGCCGGGAAAACAAGGAGCGCCTGGGGCCGCGCGCCAAGTAACCCCAAACCCCCAGCCAGGATTCAGGATTCCTGCTTCGCAGTTCACAGACCCTAGCCCTGAAGCAAGCGTGATCAGTCAACAGTGATCAGTAATCAGTTTGAGATCAGTGGTTTGCAAGCCAGATCCATCCTTACCAAGCGTTCTTTCGATTGAACGCCGTCGTCTTGCCGCCACGGATCACTGATGACTGATCACTGATCACTGATTACTCGCTTGTTTTAGGCCTAGCGCGCCGTCCCCCCGTCCGGCTGCCGCTGCTCGTTGCCGGCCGCTGGGTTTCAGGGGAACTCGGCAGCGCCCCGGTGAGGGCACCGGGCCTACAGAACCGCGCCATTGCTGTAGGCCAGGTCCCCTGACCCGGCGAACTTGGACTCAGCTCGTTTCCTTGCCGGTTTGGGCGTGGCCCTTTTGCCCGTCGGCCGGCCCGGCGGCGCAGGCTTTCCGGCCCGAAAGCACGGAGCAGAGGCAGACGCACGGCGCACCCCACTGCCCACGGCGGCTGGGGGCCGGTTGGCCACGGCACTGCCGGAGGCGGGGCAATCAGCGAGGACGTTTGCGGAGGCGTGTGTGCCGAGGCACCGTTGGCCACCGCCCTTGCCGCACATCCGGGCGCATCTCAGTTTCTTGCAACCTCCCATTAGCACCCGGCTTCAGTCAGGTGACGTCCGGCTCTGGGCTGACCCAGCCGTTGCAACGGCTTGAGCGCGCCCAGCCTCCGCCCAACCGCTGAAGCGGTTCTCGCCCCGTCCCCAGCACCGACAGCACCGCGCCCGTGGCTCCCGTCAGCGGCACGCCTTCCTTGAGCACTGGTAGCCCGGCACCGTGCAGCCGGTGACGGCCGCCGTGAAACTTACGTTCTGCCCCGCCGCCACCTCCGCCGGCCGGTTTGGGGCCGGAAAACCGACGGCCCCGAGCCTTCCGCCATGGAAAACTGGGGCCGCTGCTTCGGCCTAGAAAAAAACAGAAAAGAAGTTGCAAACCCAGCCTCCCATGTCCACGCTTTGCCCGTGATCAGTACGACTGAAAACCAAATTTCTATTAGTATGAAGAGTAAAATTTGTTGGATCGTCGGCACCGTCGTCCTCCTATGCGCCACGGCTGGTCAAGCGCAAGAGGATTCCCGCCTGGCGGCCTTCCGCGCGGCGCTGGCGGATGACTTCGTCGTGAGCACGAACGGCACTACCCGGATAGTCGATTTTATCAAAATGGTGGACGACCATAAGACGGATTCGTCCGCGGGCAATCAAGCCAATCAACCTTACAAGCGGCTTCAGGTGCCCGTCTTCCCGGTGCGGGAAGAAGATCCGGTGGAATACACCATGGGGGCCTTCCGGTTGCGACCGGACGAGGCAGTGGTGTACGTCGGGCCAACGCCGCCGCCATGCGACTACTTCAGCTTTGTTCCCTTTGTGTTCGTCCGGCGCACCAATGCCGTCGTGACAAAGGGCGACTGGCTCTTCGCCACGGTAGGAGATCCCCTTAACCATTCGCTGATCCAAACGGAGGGCGGTCCTGGAAAGCCTTTCGGTACGAACACCATGATCATCTTCACGGCAGACCAGACGACGTATCAAGCGATCACTAATAGCGCGCAACGGGCAGGGTATCCCAGCTCGATGCTAAACGTGTACGTTCTCCCGGCCACTAACCTCTACCTGGGAGTGGATTTGGCGAAAGACCCCGACACTCTGGCCATCGGGATACGAACCGCCAATTTCGCCGACGCCGCGGCCAAGAACAACTATCTCACCAACGACTACTATAGCGCGGTGTACCGAGTGACCCCCAAGACACTCCGGGAGCTGAATGCCCTGGAACCGCCGCCCTGGCGGAATCGGGAATCAACGAACGAATGGGAGTTGATCGCGCAGCGGGCACCCGGGTGGGACGTAACGAACGCGTTGGCCCGATTGAAGGCAGCGATTGTGAGCGCCACACCCCATGTCGAGGTGAAGTCCTTTGGCGTGACACGGTGGTTTTTAGACTCGCAGGATGTGTTGAAGGACGATCCAACCTCGCCGGCTTATCGCCAATTCGTCGCTGGCGAAAGCTCCGACACCCCTTACTTGCGTAGCGCAACGGAGGCCGGCATGGCGACCAATTTCACTCTTGGCCCCGATGATCTGCTTGTGGTTTATGGCGTGAATCATGCGGCGTCGGGCCTGGCTACCTACGCTAATTTCGCCTTGTACGGCGATTGGGAACTCTCGCCTTGCTCAGCTCTGCCGGGGGATCCGGATTGGTACCCAATCGGGTGCAACGACCGTATCTGGAATGGCGTTGTGGGCCTGAACAACCGCTCCTACACCGGCAGCGCCGCGCAGTATCTTCCCGCCGACCCCGTTGCCACCAACTTCCTTTACGCTGCGATAATCGTGCGCGGCTCCCTCACCGCTCGACGGAGCGGGGCCGGGCTCGTCCTGGGTTGGAGTTACGGGACACTCGAAACGGCCGATGAAGTCAGCGGACCGTGGTCAGCCGTTTCCGACGCGGCGGCACCTACGCACACAGTGTCATGTGACTCGGCGCGCAAGTTCTACCGAGTGAGATTACCAGAGTTTTGTGTCCCCTTGCCCAATCCGCCTGACCCTCTACCTTCGCCATTCAGGTTGGCTGATTGGATACCGTTCGACGCTCCGGCCTTTGTCGGATACCGTAGCTATCTAAATCCCGCCACGCATTCGGGACCCTCCTATAACAACATCATCCCGGATCGCGCCCTCTGGTTCAAACTAAGATAAGAGAGTTGAACCGTAACGGGGTCTGTCCCGGTCCCGGTAATTGGTAGTGCCCCTTACCTTGCGCCTGCGCCCTGCTGCTGGCCAATGCCACAGGCAGAAGCTTGCCCTGCTGGCGGTGCCCATCTGCCAACGCCGTGCGAGTCACGCCAACTTCATCGTCGCCTCGCGGCGCAACTGCTGGGCCAGTGCCACCTTGCCCGGATACCCTTTGCGCCGGTTGTTTAAGTCGGCTTCTGTCTAATACCATTTCCCGTTAATAATCGGTAATATGAGTCAGGCGGTAGCGTTTGCTTGAGAGTGGAGCCAGTGGTGGATCAGCGACAAGGCCCGTGCCGGCGTCTCCCAAAACGGACGTAGCGCCTGGGGGAGCGTCTCCTCCAAGGCGTCGAGGCTGGCGAAGTGCCGGTTGCACGTCACGTCCTGCGTTTGATCCCACAGTCCTTCCACCGGGTTGAGTTCCGGACTATACGGGGGCAAGGGTAGCAGATGAATCCGCGCGGGCAGCGTCGCATCGCCTGGCCGGGGATGAAACCCGGCCTGGTCCCAAATGACCACGTGTTCGGCGCGGACGTCGCTGTCGGCCAGTTGCTGGAGAAACCCGCCGCTCAGTTCCAAACTCACTGCCGGCAGGAATTGAAATTCAGCCCGCCCTTCAACCACCTCCACCGCACCATACACATATTCCCATTCGTAGCGTTGTTCCCGGGCCAGCACGACCCGCTGCCCGCGCCGCGCCCAGCAGC
>CAINDV010000146.1 GCA_903847485.1 uncultured Verrucomicrobiota bacterium | reverse complement strand
TCAATCCGGGGACAAGTCCCGACCGGGACGACAGAAAGGCTGTGTTGTGTCAGCATCTTTCTGCCGTCCCTGACGGGACTGAACCCCCGCTCAGCCCCAGGCCCAGCGTTGAAACGCTGGGCTATTCTCTTGCGCCCGTTCCGGGCTGAAACCGGCGTATGCAAAACCTGATTTGCGCCCCGCCCGAGGTGAGCGACCACCGCGCGGACCGGAACGGGGCCACGCCGACCAGCGCGCGAACGCCAACGATTCAGGCCGAAGCCCAGAGCGAGTCGGCGGTCTGTGAGGAGCGCTTGGTTGGGGGCTTTCATTTCCTCATCGTCCTCCAAGCGCAGCCTGGCGCTCTTCAAGGCTGTGTAGCTTCTTCTTGAGATCGGCAATCTCTTTCCTGATACTCCGCAACTCACTGGCCTGCTTGAGTCTCGTCAGGTGGTCCACTCCGAGTTCATCCGAGATGTAATTCTCGAGCTGACTTCTTAACAACCGTAAGTACGGATTTCCCCAGATCGCACCATCGCGGTACTCCAGCCGACCAGCCTGGATGCCTTTGACGATGAGGTCTCGGCTCACGCCGTACTCACTCTCCGCCGTTACGTCGCTGAGAGTTGCGCCTTTGCGATTCCATTCTCCGTAATCAGCCATGTTCCTCCTTCATCTAACGACTAAGGTCAGCGTCGGGAGCCAGCCGCCGATGACGCTCGATTTGTCTCTGAGCGAATCGGCTGGCTCCCGCTCGCTGCACCGTCTTGTTGGCCTTTTGATACCACGTACGATCCGAGGCCAATCATCTGCCGACGATTCCTATACACTGTATCCACAATCAATGGAATCTTGATCGGCTGTGCCCACTGCGTTCCGCAGATCCATCCGCCACGCCGCCGTGCCAGAACACAGCATGAGCCATCGGTATCGCGCTCCACGTCAACCTCGAAGTTTGCCTGCTTCAACTGATCGGTCACGGGTTCGCGGTAAAACGGATTAAGTGCAATCACGGTCCCATCCTCAAGGAAAAGGTTCGTTCCCTCGGCACGCAGAACCCTGTGTGGATCCTTGAGCGGCTCGTTTTCGATCACATGCCGGTAATGGAATCCGACCAAACCGATCAACCATGCGTGCCCGATCAGGAGTGCTGCGACGATGAATATGGTGCGGGTGATCTTCACGGCCAACGACAGAACTGAGCGACGCGGGCGGCCCAGCGCATCCGCACTGGCAACTGGCGTGGCCCGCCCGCGTTCGCTCCAGTGATCTTGTTAAGCCGTCTGAAGCGCCAGCCCAAGATGAAAGCCCCGCAGGCCGAGAGACTGAGGACGCCAGGTTCTGGAATCGGTATGATCGTCTGCGTGCCCACGTAAATCCCGCCGCCTTCCACCTCCAAAGTCGCGTCCAGCATCTGAATCACACCTTGATTATTCACAAACTCTCCCCAGCCGAACACAGGATTGCTATAGGCTCCTGGCGGAGCACCATTGGTATGGCCCGTGTAGAGTCCCAGGTAGAACGGAACACCTGGATCAAACGCATACAAATTCCCCAAAATCAACTCAGTGTAAGCGCCCGCCTGGATCGGTTCCAAACTCATGGGGTCATTCTGTGACGCGAAGAACGTGCGGACTCCCTCGTCAGGAATAGCAGGGCCGAAAGTGAATATCGTACAGTAAGGGATCCCGGGCGTGAAAAACCGGGGCCGCAGGATGAATCCAGTGTAGTCCCCGTTGGTGGAACTCTGCAGCACGTGGACTACGGCGCTGAGTCCCGCCACGGAATAGGTAACGCCATCGGGCACGATATGGCCTTGTGAATAGGCCGGGGCAGTTGCTGCGAGGGCAACACCAAGCACGAACAGACAGCAGCGCGGAGTGTTCACAAGCGGCTTAACTATGTATTCCACCGCACTTTGCGGCCTATTACATGCGGGTTCAGGGCTGGCGGTAGCTTCGGCACACGGGGAAGATAGCCGCGCCCAATGGGGCGGTCTAGCGAATTCTGCCAGCATTTTTCATTTTGACCCCGACCGCCTGAAGGCGGGACTCCGAACCCCGCAAGACGCTGCCCGAGGCCGTTCGGAGTCCCGGCTTTAGCCGGTTCTTGGCGTGCCCCACGGCCAAAATGAGACCACCCCGAACTTTTTACGCGCGTTGCGCCCATGAACCTCAAGATGCGCAAGTTGTTGGAAATCAACGAAGGCATTTTGAGGTTCATGGGCAGAACTGCTGGGTTTCTGCGCCGGGATGGCAGGCGGAATAGCGGGCCGGCCAAAACCGCCGCGCCGCGCCGCCCGGCGGAGCGGTCGCGGCCCAACCTCGGGCAGTCCGCCTGGCAGGCCCGAATACCCACAACCCGCCTCCGCACCCACGCCGACCGGCCATCCACAAATCGGCTCCTGCCGAGCCTTGCGGAACCCGCGCGTGGCTGCTGCCGTCCAAGCTCGGCCGGAGCCTCGCCCTGCCACGTCCGACGTTTTCAAACAGTCTCTCAGCCACGCGGGCAACCAACCGCGAACCGCGCAGCGGAACTTAAGGGCGTGTTTGAAAAGTCGTCAGCGGTAGGGCGAGGCTCCGGCCGAGCCGTTCGACAACGTCGCACTGCCGCTGTCGCTGAGGCTCGGCAGGAGCCTCGCCCTACCGACGGCTTTTCAAACACCCTCTTAGCTCAACTTTATCCATTTACTGGGCATAGCACAACAGTTCTGCAAAAGGAGACGCCAAAGTTCTTCGGGGTTTTCGGCTGTCGGGCGGGACTGCCGACAGGCAAATACCCGCGCGCCACAGATGCGCTCGCACCCAGGCCAGGGCATCGGAAAAGCTTACTTGGCGCTTGGCATACCACGCCCACACCCGCACCCGCAGTGCCCCGGGGACGTGCTGCTGAAGGTGGTGCGCCATCAGGGTGACTATCGAAAACAGACCCTAGAGCACCGGCGTGACGCGCTGGATCGCTTTGGAATTCCATTGCCACTGGGTTTCCACGCCCAGATTCTCACAGCGGACTTGGGGACGGATGAGAAAGCGGTTCCTATTGAACACCCGCGGCCGCTGCTCCATCCGCTGGGCCGCCGCCCAGCCGATCCACTTATCGCGCGCCGTCAGATAGAGTGCGGCGCTGCCAAAACCGAGGGCCCCCAGCCAGCCGTGTTCCGCAGCCACCAGATAGCGCAATTGCCGGCCGACCAACCGACACTGGTGCAGCGGATGCTCGCGAATCATTAGTTCATTCCAGAGCTGCAACTCTGCCTATGCGGTCACCTCGAGCAGTTGCAGTCCGCAGATGTCTTTGCCGCAGGCAGGGACCGCCATGGGTGTGCGGCGGTTGCGCCAGTAGCTGTTGAACTGAGAGTGCGGTTTGCATCCGCGAGGGAATACCGGATCGCGGACAGTTTGTCCCGGCTTTGCTTCCGGGGCAAGGGCAGGGCTCGCCGCCGTTCCGGCAGCACAATGAGTCCGCGCTCGTGCAGCTTGAGCAACCGCGACCGAGTGGCCATGTCTTTGAGCTGGCCCGAAGTGGCATACCACTGCCAGTGCTCGGCTAAAGCCACCGACAAACGCCGGCGACACCACAGCGGATAGGCCTCAATGACCCCCCTGAATCTCGCCGATTTCCAGGCGGCCGATCCGGTGCCCCTGAACGACTTTGTCTTCGAGCACGCCGGCAGAATAGCAGGCGGAATTTGGAGAGTCCCGTGCCTAATGGAAACTGTTTTCAGCCCCCGAATTCCCTCGCTCCGACGTCAGTTTTGACCTGATAGTTACAATTGTTGTGTTGACAAGTGCCCCTCCTTTTTGATAATGTGTCCTGGTTGCACGCGACGTAGGCGTGCCGTGTGCAAATATCAACCCCTAAAACAGCACGCCCAAGCCATTGAATTGACCTGATCTGAGAATCTGAGTTCCTGTTCGATCCATCTAAACATTACTGAATCATTATGAAAATAAACTTGTTCCATCGTCCCTCAGCTCTGCTGCCGGGAATCGCCTCCACCCTGCTCCTCGGCGCGCTGGCCGGCCCAGCCGGCGACGTCACTTGGACCGGCGACCCCGGCAGCGACTCCACCCCCAACTGGTCCTACCCGGCCAACTGGAGCCCGGCCGCCGCCCCGGTCAACGGGGACAACCTCATCTTCACCGGCTACGACAAACCGGTGAGCACGAACGACCTCACCGGCCGGAGCCTCGGCTGGCTGCGCTTTGCCAATGGTGATTTTACCCTCGGCGGAAACGCGCTCATCTTGGCCGGCGGCCTCACCAATGTGTCTGGCAATAACACGGTGGAGCTGCCGCTGACGCTGGGCGCTGCGCAAGCATGGGACATTGCCGGGGGCACCGCGCTGGTGATCTCGACGAACCTAGCCTTGGGATCGAGTGCGCTGTCGCTCGTTGGTGACGGAAATTCAACGCTGGGTTCGCCGGCCTCTACCGTCTTTTCCGCCGTCGTTTCCGGCAGCGGTTTGGTGACCAAAGACGGCCCCGGCATCCTGCTGTGGAATGCCGCCAACAACACCCTCACCGGCGGCCTCGTCGTCAACGCTGGAACCTTGCAGGCGTATTCTGGCTGGTGGGAGAGAAGCTTCTTCGGGAATGTCACCCCCCGCTCCATCACCATCAACGCCGCCGGCACGCTGGAGACGAAGACACATAGCTTGGGCGGCCTGGGCGCGGCGTTCTATGCCCCGACCATCTATCTAAACGGCGGCGTCTGGCAGTTGCTTAACGAGCAGTATCTACCGCTTAACAACTTGATTTTCCTCACCAAATCCTCCCTGACCGGCGCGGGCGAATTGCGCAGCCAGGGCGGCACACTTACGGTGAGCAACAGCGCCAGCGGCACGACGATGGACTGCGGCTTGAACATGGTTTCCGCCGGCACGATTGAGGTCGCCGACGGTGCCGCTGGCGACGATTTCACTCTCAATGGGTACCTGAACAACTCTCCCACGCTCACGAAGACTGGCAATGGCCGCCTGGTACTGAACGGCACCACAACTGGTTATTCCGGCAACATGCCGATCAACGCCGGTACGCTGGCGCTCTCCGGCAGCGCCCTTCTGGAACGCGCCCCGACCATCACTGTCGCGACGAACGCTGTGTTCGACATCTCCGGCGTGGTGTTCTCCCTCAGCACCAACCAGACCCTCGCTGGCGTAGGCACGGTCATCGGCACCCTATATGACAACGACCCCGGAGCCACCGGGTCCGCACTCAGCCCCGGCGGCAATTCGGCGATCGGCACCCTCACTTTGGATGGCTTGAACCTTAGTAGCGGCAGCCTCGCCCTAAACTTCAACTTAGGCACTGTGACCACGGCCGGCGGCGGGGTGAACGACTTGATTACGGTCACCAACCTGACTCTCGCAAGTGACGGGGTTGCCACTAACACGGTCAATTTCACCTTCAGTGGCACGCCGGCTGCCGGCGCCTACACCCTCATTCGTTACATCAACGGTCCGGCGCTGGGTCCGGTCACCACCCTGGCGGCGGCCGCCTCCCGGTCCATCTATACCTTCACCAGCGACGGCAGTTCCATCAAGGTGACGGTCGTCCCCAACCCTGCCCTGCTCGTCTGGCGGGGTGACGGCACCACTAACAACTGGGATCTCGTTACCACACCCAACTGGATGAAAGGCGCAATCAAGGATCTATTCTACACTGGCGACAACGCCACTTTCAATGATACCGGTTCCAATACCCCGGCCATCAACCTCGTCGGCGCGCTTTCGGCCGGCAGCGTGACCGTGGCGGGTGCCAAGGACTACACCTTAGCCGGCAGCGGTAGGATTTCCGGCTCCGCCAAACTTAACAAGACCAGTTCCGGCACGCTGACCATCCTTACCGCGAACGACAACACCGGCGGCGGTTCCCTGAGCAGTGGCGTGGTCAATGTCGGCAACGGCGTCGTCACCGGCAATCTCGGCTCCGGCAACCTGACCAACAACACCAAGGTCAACTTCAACCAGAGCGCCTCCAGCACCTACGCCGGCAACATGAGCGGCAGCGGCAGCGTGAACGCCTTCATTCCCGGTGCCACCTTGAGTCTCACCGGCACCAACACCTTCACCGGCGGCCTGACCATCCAGAACGGCACCGTTCAGATCGGCAACAGTCCCACCACACTCGGCTCCAGCGTAGCCGGCCCCATCACCAACTACGGCGCTCTCTACTACTCCCGCACCGACGCCTTCACGAACCAAAACAACGTCACCAGTGCGGGCAATGACTTCCAGTTTAGCAATGGCGAAATTTACGTTCGCGGCAATGGTGGCATGACGGTGGACGGTACCGCCAGCCTGAGCACCCTCGGTAACTTCTATGTTGGTCAGAACATGTATGGTAAAGCGATCGTAAATCCCGGCGGCCTGATTAACGTCGGTGCCGTCTTGCTGCTAGGTAACGCCCCCGCCACCACCTCGGCAGGCGATGTCATCCAGAACGGCGGCACGGTCAATGTCACCGGCCATGTTCGTATCGCCCACTATGGTAACAATGCCAGCACTTTTTCGACCTACAACATGTTTGGCGGCACACTCAACGTCCCCAACGCCCAGGTGGCCGTCGGCTGGGACGGCATCGGTTTCATGAACCTGACCAACGGCACGGTCAACTGCCTGCGCCTGACCATTGATGACAACACCGGCACCGCGCCCGCCGGTGGCACCAATAGCACCTTCACTATGACTGGCGGACAGCTCAACATCGGCGCGGCCGGCATTACCAGTGTCACGACCAGCAACCAATTCGTTCCTACCGTGCAGTTGAGCGGTGGCACCATCGCGGCCACGGCCCCGGCGGGCTTCTCGTCCTCGATGTTTATGCGGTTGACCAATGGCAGCCCCACGTTTGACAGCTCCAACAGCGCGATCACCCTCTCCGGCATCCTGTCGGGCAACGGCGGTCTGACCAAGACGGGCACGGGCGTCTTGAACTTGAACAGCAACAACACCTACACGGGCACCACGACCGTCGCCGCCGGCACGCTGCAAGGCATCGGCGTTGTCAGCGGCCCTGTCTCCATCCAATCCAACGCGGGGATCTCCGCCGGCGGCTACTTGGCTCGCGGCACTCTGACGGTGAGTAACAACGTCACCGTCAGCCCTGGTGCCAGCGTCGTCATTGACCAGGCGAGCACTGCCGCCAGCACGGACTTAATCCGGGTCTATGGCAATCTGACATTGGATACCGCCACCCCACTCTACGTCAACTTCACCGGCGGTCTGCCTTACACCGGCGGAGCCAATGTGATTCTGACTAACTCCGGCACGCGCACTGGTTTGCTGACTTACGTGAATCCCACGCGCTACTCGGTGGTCCTGGACCAAAGCAATCCCAACTACATCACCACCACCTTTACCGGCACCAACGCCAACCTCGTCTGGAAGGGCACCGTCAATAACCTGTGGAACCTGAACACCACCGCCAACTGGTTGAACGGCGCTGCGTCCTCGACCTACTACCAATCCGATGCCGTCATCTTTGACAACACCGGCATCGCCGCCCCGAACATCACGCTGGCTACGCCCATGACTCCGGTGAGCGTCACCGTCAATTCCACCGGCAACTACAAGTTCTCTGGCTCGCCCATCACGGGCCTCGCCACTCTAACTAAAAGCGGCTCCGGCAAGCTGACCTTGGAGAACGACTTCACCTCCACCGGCCTGATTACCGTTGGCGCGGGCACCCTCCAGATCGGCAACGGCGGCACCACCGGTTCCATCACCGGTCCCGCCAATTTGGCTGGTGCCTCCATCGCCGACTTCGGTTCAGTCGTATTCAACCGCTCCGACACCCTAACCTATAACGGCATCATAAGTGGTCCTGGCACCCTCACGCAGGCTGGCTCCGGGAAGCTCCTTCTCACGGCCGCCAACACCTTCTTCGGCGGCGCGACCATCAACCCCGGCTCTACCGTCCAGCTTGGCAATGGTCCGGGTGCTGACGCTGGCGTGCTTGGAAACGGCATCGTCACCAACAACGGCGCGGTCATCTTCTATCGTAACGCCAATGTCGGCGTCGCCACGCCTTACACCGGCAGTGGTTCCTTCACCTTCCTGAGCACCGGCCTCGCCGGCACCGGCGGCTACGCGCTGAACGCCACCAACACCTTTACCGGCCCGGTGACACTCTCGATGGCTCGCATCCAGAGCGGGGCGGGCGCGTTGAGCTTTGGCAGTCCATCCAGCATCATTGTCAATCCAATGAGCCAGGTGTACGCGGTCGCGCAGCCTTACAGCTCCACCTACAACATTCCGCTCACACTGGCCGGCACCGGTTGGCAGGACGGCTTGGGCGCGTTGCGCATCGAGGGCGGCGGCACTTGGGTCGGCCCCCTCACGCTGGCGAACAATGCGCGTATCGGCGTGAACAATGCCACGACCAATACCATTACTGGCACCATCAGTGGCTCCAGCTATGAGTTGGACAGTTACAATGCTAACTCCGGTCTGCTCGTCTTGGCTCCCTCAGTGCCCAACTCCTTCGCCTCCCTGCGCGTGAGTGGTTCGACCGCCGGGGCCACGATCGCTGGCAACGCCAACGCCATCCCGAACAGCATCCCACTGTTCATGAACGGCGGCGTGCTGCGGCTGAACGGTTTCGATAAGTCGTTCAGTAACTTCCAGTCGCCCAATGGCGGTTCCATCCAGAACGGCAGCGCCAGCTCACCGGTTACCGTGACTCTGGCCCCGCCGTTGAATGCGAACTTGAATTACAGCGGCTCGTTTGCGGACGGCAGCACTCAGCCCCTCAACGTCACGTTCAACCAGTCGGGTCCTTTGGCGACGGTGGCGTTGCCCACACTCAGTCCCAATTGGACGGGCAACCTGACCAACAACGGCGGTACTATTTCCAGCGGCTCATCACCAACTCCCTTCGGCAGCCAGAGTGTGCTCGGACGCAACATTGTCGGCAACAATGGCGCGACTTTTCTTACGACCATCAACAGCCCGTTCAACGGCTACTCGGGAAACCTTGTGCTTGATGACAGCACTTGGATCAGCACCCGGTTTTGCAGCTTTGCCGGCAATGCAGGCGGTATCTTTCTGGCTAACTCGACATTGACGGGAACCAATAGCAGCGATGGCACGGGCTACGCCCAACTGACTTTGCCCAGCACGGTGACGGTTCGCGGCACGGCTCCATCTTACATCGTTGGCGGTGGCACTTCCATGGGTTATGGCCTACAGGGTGCCGGCACGACCTTTGACGTGGCGGATGTCACTGGTAATGCGAACTCCGACCTGATTATCGGTGGTGGCACCAGCACCGCGTGGGTGAAAAACGCCGTTAACACCGGCAATTGTAGCTTGATCAAGACTGGTGCCGGCACCTTGGAGTTGGGTGGAGCCAATAACTACACCGGTGCGACCATCATTTCTAACGGCACCGTGAAGCTCGGTGCTGCCGCCACATTTGCCACCAGTTCCGGATTCACAGTGGCCAGCGGAGCTACGTTGGACGCTTCCGCGCTCGGCACCTTGACGCTCGGCGCGCAGACCCTCAGCGGCAACGGCACAGTCCTCGGCACGGTGTCGGAGGGCACCGGCATCATCGCCCCCGGCTCCAGCGTTGGCACACTTACGGTCGGCGGCCTGACCTTGAGTGGCACTGGCGGCACGCTGGCCATTGAGTTGAACAGCACCAGCACCACCGTCGGTGGCACCGTCAATGACCTCATCCAGGTCAACGGCGACCTCTCGCTCAATGACGCCGCGCCCACCACGGTGAACTTCACCTTCCTCAACGGCCCCAACGCGGCGGGCACTTACACGATAATGAAATACACCGGTGCTCTTACCGGTACTGCCGCCGGCCTGACGAATACCCAGGGGTTCGCGGTCACGTTCACCGTGGGCGGTGGATTTGTCCGCGCCACCTTCATGGCGGCTCCGGCGCAGTCCCTGGTCTGGCAGGGCGGAGATCCCGCCGGCAACATCTGGGACTTGACGACCACCTCCCTCAATTGGTCTAACACCACTGCGCACGTTATGACCAACTTCTATCAACTCGACACGGTGCGTTTCGACGACTCCACGCTGAACACCACCGTGGACATCGCCGCTCCGGTCACGCCCGCCGGCATCACGTTGGACAGCACCAATGACTACACCTTTGCCGGTGCGGGCAAGATCACGGGCAAAACCAGCCTTACCAAGAACAACACCAACACCTTGACCTTGAGCACCGCCAATGACTTCACCGGGGCGGTTGATGTGAACGCGGGCGTGTTGGCGCAAGGCGCCGCGGCGGCTATGCCTCGGGGCGCGGTCATCAATGCCGCCCCCGGCGCGCAGTTCAACTTCGCTGGGATGGGCAGTGACAATACGCGCGGCTACAGTTTCACGATCGCCGGCAGCGGCCCCGACGGCAGTGGAGCGCTGTTCAACTCGGGCGGCGCCATCTACAGCTACGCGAACGTCTCCAACCTCACACTGGTGGCGGACTCCGTGATTGGTGGCAACAACGGCCGCTGGGATATCGGACCGCTCGCCAACAGCAAGCTGGATGGCCAGGGGCGCAACCTGACCAAGGTGGGCACCTTCCAACTGGATATGCGGCCGCAGATCATCACCAATGTCGCCAGCATTACCGTCAGCAACGGCAACATGTATTACGAGGGTTATAGCCAGGTGAATCCGTGGACGGCCACGACAACGAACATTGTCGCGCCCGCGGCGAGCCTGGGTTGCTACGGCGGGTTGACCAATAACATGCCCCTCCTGCTCAACAGCGCGACCATCCAAAACCAGAACTCCAGCGGGACGGCTTACTGGCTCGGCAGCGTCATTGTGAGCAACAGTTCGCTGTTCAACAACAGCGGCGCGCAGAGCTTCTATGGCGTAATCTCCGGTCCCGGCGCCATGTGGGTTGACGGCGGCAGGTCCGCTCTGCTCATCACCAACGCCAACACCTACGCCGGCGGCACTATCATCAGCAACGCCCCATCCACGACTACCAGCGGTGCGTCCGGCACCGCGGCGCTGATCGCGGCCAATGCCAGCGCCTTGGGCACCGGCCCGCTGACGATCGATGGCTCCTCGTTCAGCAGCCTTCTCACCAATACGGCCTTTTTCGGGACGAACGTGCTGCGCCCGGTGGAATTCAATGTCACGGGTGGTGGGATCGTCCCGAACGCCATCAACCTCCCCGACTCTGGCCCGATCACCAACGTCGCTCTCCAAGGCCGCGACAGCTCCAGCGTCTTCACACTCGCCGGCAAGATCAGCGGCGGCTTTGCTGGGATGACCAACTGGGTCGACTTTGGCAACGCCAGCAGCCTGGGCGTGATGCGCTTGAGCAACCCGGCCAATGACTTCGTCGCGAAGACGATCTACGTGAATCGCGGTGTGCTGGCCATCACCGCCGGCGGCGCTCTGGGTAACAGCGCCAACGTCTTGCGCTTGGATCAAGCCAACGGGAACGCCGGGCTGCGCTTCGATGCCGCCGGCATCAATGTAGCCAACAACATCATTCTGCAATCTGCCACCGCCTTCAATACGTTTGGCGACAACAACGGTGACGGCGTGCTGGACACGGTCAATAACGTCACCATCAGTGGCGTCATCAGCGGCGGGGGGAACCCCAACATTCGCGGCACGAATGGCGTGCTGACGCTGACGGGATTGAACACTTGCTCCGGGAGCCTTGAATTGGTTGAACCAGTGGTTCTCCAAGTAGCGGCTTCAACCAACCTCGGCACCGCCGCCGTTGCCCTCAAGGCCGGCACCCTTCGCTACACCGGCACAGGCAGCGAGACCATGACCCGCACGCTGTGGAACGACAACGCCGCGCTGGTCGGTGCCACGATTGACGTGACCAGCCCCACCGCCTCACTGACTTGGAACCCGAGCGGCGGCACATGTAATCAAATCCTTACCAAAACTGGCCCTGGTGCGCTGTCGCTCAGCAATATCGTCGTCAGCAGCCCTGTTCTGACGATGAATGGCGGCACCTTCACGGTGAACTCGGTCATCAGTGGCGCTGCCAGCCAGGTCAAAGTCAACACTGGCACGCTCACACTCACGGCGGCTAACACCTACGGCGGTCCGACGCTCGTGAACGGCGGCACCTTGTTCGTGAACGGTTCGTTGCCCGCGGGCAATGTGGTGACAGTTGCCTCTGGGGCCACCCTGGCTGGCAACGGCACCATCAACGGTCCGGTGACCGTCTCCGGTGCTCTGCAACCCGGCAACAACTCCATCGGCAAGCTGACCATCAACAGCGTTGTTACTCTCATGGGCACCACGACCATGGAGATCAACAAGGCCACCGGTACCAACGACGCCGTCGTGGGTGCGACCACCCTCGCCTACGGTGGTGTGCTCAACGTGTCCAACCTCGGCGGCACCCTCGTCGCGGGCGACACCTTCAAGTTGTTCGGAGCCTGGGCTTACATGGGATCCTTCGTTGCCACGAACCTTCCCAGCCTGACTTCCGGTCTCGCGTGGGACACCGGCGGTCTGCTGGTGGATGGTAGCATCAAGGTGGTGAGCGCGTCGGCGGCACCCGCGCTCTCCGGAGCGGTCCTGCTGCCCAATGGCAACTTCCAAGTCACCCTTACCGGCACGGTTGGCCAGGGTTACAAGATCCTCGCCAGCACCAACGCTGCCCTGCCGTTAGCGTCTTGGACCGTTCTCCAGAGCGGCACTTTGCCCACGGCAACCTATAACTGGGAAGATACAAGCACCAAGGGCAACCCGACGCGGTTCTACATTATTTCCAAACCGTAAGGCACCTGGCATATCCGTGAACAAGGTGGGCCGGCTGGCGGGTTCGCCGGCCCATCGTTTGCTGTTGCCATGTCGGGGCAGAGATAAGTTGGTATGGGACACCGGCGACCGGGAAGCAATGCCCGGTCGTCCGGGGTGGCACTGTAACTCGTGCGCACTCCGAAAACGCAGAGTCATGCTATGAAGCCAATTTGTCCGGCGGGAAGCGAGACCGCGCGGAGGTGCCGCTCGGTGCGGAAACCTCCACGCACGGGTTTCACGCTCATCGAGTTGCTGGTGGTGATTGCGATCATCGCCATTCTGGCGGCGCTGCTGCTGCCGGCGCTTTCCCGCGCCAAGGCCAAGGCCAAAGAAATCCAATGCGTCAGCAATTGCAAGCAGTTCACGCTGGCGATGAACATGTATGTGAGCGATTCCGGCGGCCAGTTATTGAGCTTTGACGACCCCGCCGGCGGCTTTAACCTGTGGATTGCCCGGCTCCAGACCAAGTATCATTTGAAAGCCGGTTCCCGGTGTTGCCCTTCGGCCCCGGAGATGGCGAAATGGTCTTTGTTCAACAAGGCTGGTGCCAGCAATCCCAATCTGGGCACGGCGGATCATCCCTACCTGTGGGATCCAACCACCTGGGGTGGCACGGGGGCCAAATTTCAAGGCGGTTATGGCCTGAATACCTACTGCTATTCCGATTACTCTGAGGCGCAGGAATGGTTTCAAAAAGAATCGGCGATTAAGTTCCCCACTCGCACTCCCTACTTTGCTGACTCCATCTATGCGGACCAAGGCGCCAGCCCGACGGATCAAAGTTCCCCGTGGGATGTTTACAACGGCGGTTTCAATGGTCCCGGCCTGTGTCGCGTGGCCATTGCCCGCCACGGAGGATCGGGGCCGGCGGCGGCTCAGCGAAGCATCCCGGCGGGCACCAAGCTGCCGGGCAAGAGTTGCGTCGCCTTGGCTGACGGCCATGTCGAGGCGGTGAAACTGGATAACTTGTGGGGCTTGCTTTGGACGGCGACGTGGCCGGCGGGCAATCAGCGCCCGCGGTGATTGGAGTCGTGACCGGAGCCGGACGGTACGGCAGGAAGAGCCGATTTCAAGAATGAGTTTTCCCGGCTTGCGAAAAAACCCCTGCCTCGGGCCGGCGTCCTGTTGCTGGCCGTTGGTGGCAGGGACAACACCCAAGCCACCGCCCAAGCCTTTGAACCTAAATCCGGCAGTTGATTAACCACAGAGAACGCACAGCCCACCAAGAGGACAGTTGGCACACGATCTTAGACCCACCCGATGAGAGAGCCGGTGGCTACCTGTAATTCATTGTTTCTACGCGCTCCAGGCGTTTTTTTGGTGGTTTAACTGCTCTTTCTAGGCTGAACCTAGAAAGAGCAGTTGATTAACCACAAAGAACAAAGAGAACAGTTTGCGCACAACCTTAGAGCGTGTTTGAAAAGTCGCCCAGCGGTAGGGCGAGGCTCCTGCCGAGCCTTTCGGCAAGATCGAATTGCCGCTGTCGT
>CAINDV010000145.1 GCA_903847485.1 uncultured Verrucomicrobiota bacterium | reverse complement strand
CGAGGCTTCGCTGAACCGCTGGACCGGAGTGACTCTGTTCTACAACCGCGCTTGGTGGAACCGGGCAAAACAGTGCTGGATGGACGAGAAGTTTCACATCTTGGACAACGTCTGGCTCTGCCACCGGGACACTCCGGCACCAGACATCGGCTTCGCGGGCGGCGGGGCGCCGACCTCGGCATTCGTGTGAAACGAGGTCATCTTTCGCAGCTTCCAGGCCGGCAACCTCAAGGGAATTGACTTCACTTTCTTCAGGAATTTGCGCAGCGCCGTGGCCAAACGGCTCTACCGCTTTCTCGACAAGCGATTTCACCTGCGCAAACGCTGGCATTTCGACCTGAAGGAATTTGCGTGGGAACACGTCGGCCTGGCACGCGGTTACGACGCGGCCAATCTCAAGCGCAAGCTGCGGCCCGGCATTGCTGAATTGGAGCGGAAGGGCTTTCTTCAACCGCTGCCGGAGGCGGAGCGGTTTCGGAAGCTGCGTGCCGGCACCTGGCAGGTGGTGTTTGAGCGGGCTGCCAGCAAAGCGGTGGCAGAGACAGCCACGCCGGCGACTCTCCGAAGCCCTCATCCCGGAAGCTGTCCAGCGAGAAATCGAAGCCAGCGGCGCAAATCAAGCGGTCATAGCTGTAATCACTCGCGAGCTTTGAGCAGGTCGCGCAACGGCAGGACGCGCGGATAAGGAGATGTTCGCCCCAAATTCTGGACTGTCTGGTGTCTCACCGTAGACTCGTAAGCCTCAATCGTGGCCATCACTTTCTCACCGCTCCAGAACTGGCTGCTCCACGCCGGATCTTTCTCTACTTCGAACACCGCGTATATGTCGCCACCGGCTGCTCCCGGATAGCCCGTTTTCCGCAGGTCCGTGTCAGTGTAAACCTTGTAGCCCGCCTTGCGTAACCGCCATAGCCCTGACGCAACAACACCGCCGCGAGTCCGCAACAGGAGATGGCGAGCGGAAGAGATTTCCGGCGGGACGTGCCAGGTGCCGATGCGTTTGCCTAGCCGCACATTCGCGATGCCGTTCTGCTCAGTCCATGCAAGCTGCTCTGGCGAGTCAAACCAAGCCACCACCACATAGTGTTCCGCCGGCGGCAACGCACGGTAGCCGCTGCCGAAAGTGTCTGCCTCTGGCAGATGTAGCGAGCCGTAGGGGACCGGGTCTTCTTTCAGTTCGTAGGCTTCGGCGACGTGGTAACTCACGCGCTCACGAGCCGTTGTGCGGTTGGCCAGATGCTCAACTACATCGTCCAGGAACTTGGCCAGCGTTTCCATACCTTCCGCAGACCTATCCGCCCGTGGTCGAATCGCGAACGCACCCAAGCCAGGCAGGATTTCATGGAAACCTCGATACTCCCGATTGCTTCCGCCATCGGCGGCATTGCCGGGATAGAGTACATACGCTCCCGCTGTTCGCCGGATGGCGTCGCGGTAGGCATGCATCTTTAGCAGGTCGGCATACTTCGCTGCGGTGCGTTGTTCGTTTTTGGGTTCGGCCCCTTCGACAAACGCTGCGTCGTCATCGTCATCGCCCAGGATTTCCCGCGCTTGTTCCACGCGGTACTTTGCGTCGAAATGTACATGAACCGCCAGTTCCTTGGCCTCGGCTTCCGCTGCGGTGAACTCCGCCGGCCAGATGCTGATAGTGAAGTCGGGCTGCACGCCGCGTGTCCAGCTTCCCGGTTGTGCATGGTCAGTGCCACGGGTGAACTTCCGGTTGAACTGGAACTCTGCCTTCAAGTGCCGGCCCGCTGTTTTTGACCAAACGCCGCCCACCGGCGTCTTCAGCGCCATGCCACGCCGGAGCTTCAGCCGTGGCAACCCGGCTTCCAACTCAACCAACAGCGCATGCAGTGGTTCAGCACAAGCGAACTTCGACCGAAACAGCGCCTCAAGCTGGAAGAACAACCAGTACTCATAGAGTGTCGCTACGTTTCGCGCCCCACCTTCGTAAACCTCGCGTCCGCCGTCCCATGCAAGTTGTGCTCCCGCGTGGAACTGGAGCCAGAACCGCAGCATTTCACGGTATCCAGATTTTCTTTGCAACGTCGGGCTGCCTACCGGCACCACCGATGGTGCCGACACGTCAGGGAAGAACCCGCGTCCAAGCAAGGATTCCAGCATCCCGCGCAGCCTGCCAGTTTCCCGCAGCAACCGGTCGTTCGCTGGCCACTCCGTTTCCGCCGGGTTGCGCGACAGAAAGGCGGCAACCCCGGCGAGAAAATCCTGGAACTCTGTCAGAACCATCTTGGCGAACCGGTTCTCCGCCGTGTCGAGAAAGTCCGTTTTCAGCCGAAGCGTGACCTTTGCTGGCAGGGACAACAGTTGCGGATGCAGCGCACGCAACGGATGACTGCTCGGCACACTCCGCCGCGCCGCCGCCATCGCTAACTGCCGGGCAAACTCCCTGCCGACTTTGAAAGGGCGTGAGATGTCCCGCTCTTCGGGTTCTTCCTTCAGCCGCCGATGCGGATTCCGCAAGACTTCGTCCACCGCAGAACGGAAAGCCGAAGACTCCAATGTGTGGCGGAGGAACTCTAACTGCTGCTCCAGCAAGGCACGATGGCGCTTCCAATCCGTGGCCAACCGGAGGCGTGCCGGCGCACGGCTGTCGAGCAACAGCCCGGCGGCCCGGTCAGCAATGAAGGACAGCATCCCGCGATAATGGTCTCGGTAACCCAGCTTGACCGAGCGTACTTCCGCCGCGCCGCGCGCCAGCGGCACTTCCGCTGTGTCACCTCGCCGGATGACCACAAATGGCAGCAAGCCGCAATGGTCTCCCGGCTCAATGAATCCCTGATCCTCGCCTCCGTCAGCAGCCGGACTGCGCGTGACGCCACGCCCTTCCGCCAGCGCCAACGATAGTGCCACGCCGTCCGCTGCCTTCAGGCGATACACGTACCGGCACCGTTCCCGCAGTTGGGTCTGCTCTTCACCACGAGCCTGGGCTTCCACATCGCTCCACCGAATGAGCGGATGCGCCTCACCGGCCTGATTCTCCGAGCCACGCGGCGGCCACACCAGCACACGCGCCAGAATGCGCCCCTGTGGTGTCCGGCACTCCACAACCGCCGGGTTCTGGGCTTCCGCCGACATACTACGCCTCGGCGAAACTGGCGAACTGGTCGCGCACCAGCTTGCGCCACATGCGCAACACTTTGTCAAAGCTCAGCGGGTAGCGCGCTTTTGCCTGCTTGTCCGCCAGTGCCTTCTCCAATACCTCTGGACCGAACTTCGCTTCATCTTGAGCTTTCCCAGCCGCGTGGCACTCTGCCAGAAAGTCGCCATTGGACTTGCCAGCCCGATCCGCACCGCAGACCCATGCCAGCGCCCATAGCAAACCCTCCAAACCCGACCGCGAGCCGTGGAGTTTGGGGAGAAGCTTCTGAATGATGACGACGTCGAGCGCTGCGTCGCCCCAAGTCTTGTCGCCTTCCGGGAAGCCGCCAAGCTTATGGTAGAAGTAGAGGAACCGGCTGGCTTCATGGCCCACGCGGAAGCCGAACTCTGCGTTCAGCCGTCACGGAACTCAGGCGTATGCGGCAATGTTAACGCCTGCGGATCGTACCATGGAGGCAAGACGGAAGCCGTCGATTAACGCGATCGTGGGTTTTGCTGGATTGACTCCTTCCTGAAGCGCGGCCTTGGTGTAATGGCTGGTGGTGACAAACACTCCCTTCGCCGCAGAATGAAGTGCGCCACGGAAGGAATTGATTTCCACGCTTCCGACGGCATGGCGCCAGCGTTTGGCTTGCAACTGGACAAGCGTCCCAGCAAAGAAATCGTCCTGATCGGGGACAATTCCACTAAGGTCAAGGCCGCCGTCTCTGCTCGGTGGAGTAACCTTGACGTTGCGAAATCCGCGTTTCTCCAACAACTCTTTGAGCAGTATCTCAAACCGGTAGGGATTGATTTCAAGCATGGCCGAGCGCAATTGCTCGTTGGCCATGAACGCTGACGTCTCCGCCACCTGTGTAGGTGGCTCTGCGATTGCAACCTCGGCGTCCGCAGCGAGTTGCAGTCGTCGCGTTGAGCCGACAATCTGTTTTGCAAGGTCGGAAGCAAACTCTATTGGAACAACTCTTGGCATCGGGTGAATCCGCAACTCAAACACCCATACGCAGCGCAAGCAGCCAGCTTTGTCCACTTGGTTTTCCCGGTAGTGTCGGAGCAATTCCAGCAATCCGAGAAACTGGTAAACCTGTCTGCCCTCATTCGCGAAGCCGTAGAACGGGACGGGGTGATCATACTGTTCGAGCAGTCGCCGGTTCTTCCCAGTGAGAGTTTGGTCTCCAGCCTTCCCAGAAGCAGTGTAGGTGAGGATGTCTCCTTCGATCCTGTCTTCGTAGGGGTTCTCCTGCTTGCGACGCCGGGTGGTCTGTAGCGCAGTCATGACGGCAACATGACGAGAGATGCCCTCCGGGCCAACTGACGGGCGGATGCCGCCGAGGTTCTCGAGGTTGAGCGTGTAGCGAATTTGGTCGTTAGAGTAACGCTCACCGACCACGAATTCTTTGACTGTATTCATTGCTGGTATTGAGTCTATCGCAAAAGCGAGCAGTTGTGCGACTGGAAAGTATATTCTCCGGGAAGAACAGTCGCTGACGCGTCGGCTCCCCGGGTTTGCGACAGTCGAGCATAACCGCCGTGATGACATGTCCATTCCGACACCGCTATTCTCGGTTTGCCTTTTCGGGTCGCTGGGAGTGTAGAAAGTGAAGGCATCGTCGAACGACTGAAGCCGCGCCACCTCCCTCATAGTAATGCCCCGGTCGCGCTCAGGATGCGTGAACCGGCCTGAGCCGAGGAAATTCGCGTTGGCCGTAATTGTGAGAGCTGGTCTGGTCCAACTGAGGCGCGTGTAGGCGCTCCAATAGTATCGTTTGTAGAAAACCGGAATGATTGCTCCTTCTGCCTCCAAACGTCGCTGCGCAACGGCCTCGGTTTCCCCGGCGCTGACGGCCCTTGCTAGGAGTCCCGCGTAACTCCCTTGCATTCGTTCGCTTGCTTTATCCCAAGTTTCGCCCGCTTGCATCTCCCGGATGATCTGGAGAATCCGGCGCTGGTAGTTACGAGTTACGTGGTTGAACGGAAATGCTTTTGAAGTCCGCATGAGCCGTGCATAGGCACTGGCAAGCAGTTTGCCGTAGTTTCCCAAAACGCTTCCACCAAGGGCATCGCGGACGGGCGGGTCAAGCGGGAGGTCACCGATGGCATCTCGCACCGTAGTCCATGGTCTGCTGGCACCAAGCAGTTCTTCTGGGTTGCTATGCGTTTCCTCTGGCAGTCCTACCTGCCCGATGCGAGAGGCAACGATAACTGCACGAAGCCGAATCTGAGGAACGCCGAAGTCTGCCGCGTTGACGACGCCGCAGGAAACGTGGTATCCGAGTTCCTCCAGAACCGCCTCGACTTGCTCGGCGATTCCACCCCGCTTACCGTCGTGATGGTGGCTGAGGAACTGCGGGACATTTTCAATGACGACGACCTTCGGCCTCAACGCTGCCGCAACTTCAAGAAACCGGAGCACGAGGTCGTTGCGTGGGTCTTGGTCCAGTTTGTTGTAGCCGCCAAAGCGCACGATGCCAGAGACGCGCCGTTCCTCGCTCCGGCGCATCTGTGAAAAACCCTGGCAGGGTGGTCCCCCGATGAGGCAGTCGAGATTTGAAATTCCCTCGGCCTCAAGTTTGTTGGCGATCTCGCGGTCGGAAACTGTCCTGATGTCCTGTCGGAGCACAAGCGGAGCGCCACCGTCTCGCGTGTGGTTCAGTTCAAAAGTGCGTAGGGCGAACGACTTCACATCGTTGCCGAAAACAACGCGGAAGCGTCCCGTCATCTCGAAGCCACGCGAGAACCCTCCACAACCGCAGAATAGTTCTGCGACGGTGTAGTGGGCTCGGTGGCTGGAGGCTGCCTGCTTGGGGCGACTCATCCAGGGCCAAATCGTTTCGTCGCGGTCGATTCAGCCCTGTCTGGAGACTGCCTCTCGTGGGGTTCTTGGTGCCTGAAAAAATGGGACGCACTTACTTGCGTCCCACAACAGGCACCTAGGAGGGCCCACGAAGAAACGCTTTCAGCGCGCCCCTTGTGGGGCGCGCTTCAAGCGCAGCTCTTCGTCGAAATTTCCTAGGTTTCGTTGTGGACAGCAGCCGAAGCTACGCGAAATCAAATTGTGTTGTGGTCGTTAATTCATTTGTGCTTTCAGAACACGGCCAACCTACAGCAGCCGGTGGCACCGCGGCAACCGGTTTCCGGCGGCGGCCCTCTTTGCCAAATGGCGCGAAGAGGGACAGGTTCTGGGCTGGAGTACCGAACAGGCGGTCGCTCTGCTCCAGCAAGCCCAGCAGAAAAGGCAGGAACCGGTCCCAGGAGGCACGCGCAAATCGCTGGCGCCAGAACGCCCGGCAGATAATGAGCCAGCCAAACTGGACGACGCGCTGGGT
>CAINDV010000144.1 GCA_903847485.1 uncultured Verrucomicrobiota bacterium | reverse complement strand
CTTTGGGGTGCGGATGCAGATAGCGCTCGGTGGCCAGTGCGGCCCGATCGTGGTCGGTAAAGGCGGGACAAATCATGCGCCATTTCCTTAACAGCGCGCCAAAAAAACGTCAATCAATAAGTCACCTTCTCAACCGCGTCTAGTATAGTGCCGTTGGCATCACTGGCGTTGCCGGACCTGGTGCCAGTGGGGTTGAGCGTGACTGCGGTATCGGGCAAGACGCTGACGGTGGTGAACACGGTGACGAACTTAGGCACGGTGACGGCCAGTGGCACATGGTATGATTATTACTACGTGTCGAGCAACGCGGTATGGGATGCCGGAGATTACCAGCCTTACCTAGCCAATTCAGTAATTAGCACGCCGGTCTCCGGCGGAAGCAGCTACCGGCGCACCAACACCGTCACCCTGCCGTCGTGGGCGGGCGGTTCGCACTACCTGATTCTCAGGACGGATAACAACGATGGACTCATCGAGTTGGCGGAGACAGAAAACACGCTGGTAGTGCCGCTGGCGGCGGTTGGGGCGGACTTGCTGGCGGCTAACCTTGCTTGGAGTGGGACGCCGGTTGCAGGGCAATCTCTTACGGTCTTCTGGACTGTAACCAATCTTAGCAGTGCGGCCGTGCAGCCCACTTGGTATGGTGCCATCTATTACTCCACGAATGCCGTCTTTGATGGACAAGACACTCAGTTGCGTTCGCAAAGCCACAGCCTAGCATTGACTGCGGGCGGCAATTACCAGGTGACCAACGCGGTGACCATTCCCGCGAAAGCCCCGCCGGACTATTACCTTATCCTCAAGACGGACGACCAGAACGCCGTCTTTGAGGGCAACAAGACGAACAACTGGCGGGCCTTCGGCGTGGGCCAATACCGCGACAGCGTTGGCGACGGCATTCCTGATGCGTGGCGGGCAAGATATTTTGGCGGTGATGGCACTACTACCAATAGCCAGTCCAGCAGCGCGGCCGACCCCGATGGCGACGGGATGCCGAACCTATTCGAGTACTTGGCCGACACCAACCCCACCAACGCACTCTCCGTGCTACGCCTTTCTCGCATCGTCCCTGAAACAAACGGTGTTCGCCTTGAATGGCAGGGCGGCGTCGCGGCCAAGCAGTTCCTGGAACGGAGCAGGAGCCTAAGTTTCGCGGAGAACAACTGGTTGACCCTCTTCACCAACAACCCGCCCACACCGCTCCAGACCAACCTCTTCGACCTCTTCGGCACGAATCGGGCGTTGTTCTATCGCATCAGGGCCGTGAGGGAATGGATGAGGATGGTTGAGGGTTCATGGTTGAGGGTTGAGGATCCTCAGTGAGCAGACGCCGGAAACCGAAATTGGCACTTCAAGGTCGGCGGGAGCTTGCTCTATTGTGCCCCGATGAAAACGATGACCGTGAGTGAAGCTGAAACCGGGTTCGCGCGGCTGCTCTGCTGGGTGGCGAGCGGCGAAGAGGTGGAAATCACCCTGCACCGGCAGTCGGTGGCGAAAGTGGTGCCGGTGCGAAAGCCAGCCGTCACCAGCTTGGCCGGCAGTGTTTTGGAGGAGGGCGACTTGGTTTCTCCCACCGGCGTTCGGTGGGAAGCAGCGTCATGATCCTGCTCGATACCACGCTTGGATTTGGTGGGCCAGCCAGGCGCCGAAACTGTCCGCCGCCGCAGAGCAGGTCATTGCGAACGAGACAGCCGTGGGCGTGGCGGCGATTTCTTGCTGGGAAGTGGCGATGCTGGTGGACAAGGGCCGGTTGAAACTGGACCGCGACGTGGGGCTGTGGGTGGATCAGGCGATGGCGCTGCCGAAAATAGTGATGTTGCCGTTGAACCCGCAAATTGCCGTGGCGTCCGTACGGCTGCCGCAGGGCCTCCACAACGATCCCGCTGACCGGATGATCGTGGCGACGGCGCGGCAACACGGTGTGCCGGTGGTGACCAAGGATGGCCGTATTCAGCAGTCCGGGCTGGTCACGACAATCTGGTGAGGCAACGGTTCTCTCCCGGCTGCGCCGATTTCTCCACGAACGCTGTCTTTGAAGCCAACGAGTCGAACAATTGGCGAGCCTTCGGCGTGGGCCAATACCGCGACGCGGACGGCGATGGCATCCCGGACTCGTGGGAGCTACAGTATTTCGGCTCCGCCAACAACTGCGTTCCCGGCGCGGATCCCGATGGCGACGGCATGTCGAACCTCTTCGAGTATCTGGCCGACACCAATCCCACAAACGCCCTCTCCGTGCTGCGCCTCTCCCGCATTGTCCCCGAAGCCAACGGCCTCCGCCTCGAATGACAAGGCGGTATTGCCGCCCGGCAATTCCTGGAGCGGAGCAGGAGCCTTGGTTCCGCCGGAACCAACTGGTTGACCCTCTTTACCAACAATCCGCCCACGCCGCTCCAGACCAACCTCTTTGATCAGATCAACACCAGCCGCGCATTGTTCTACCGCATCAGGGCAGTGCGGGAGTGAAGTTTTCCCTCGGCAAGCGCAAGCCAGTAAGCAAGCTTGCTAGCGAGCTTGCTGCGCTGCTGACAAGCCCGATTGCGTGTCTGCACGCTGGCATGTTAGTCAGTAAGTAAGCTGTCAAGTAAGTCAGTGGCTTTCAGCTTCAGGGAGGGCAGGCATGGGGACAATCATCGCGTTGACGAACTCGAAAGGGGGCGTGGGCAAGTCCACCGTGGCCGTGCATCTGGCGGCGTGGT
>CAINDV010000143.1 GCA_903847485.1 uncultured Verrucomicrobiota bacterium | reverse complement strand
GTTCATCAACGCCATCGTCGGCTTCCTGCAGGAGGCGAAGGCCGAAAGGGCCATCGAGGCGCTTGCCAAAATGGTGACCACCGAAACCTCCGTGCGCCGAGACGGGCGCAAACTCCGCGTCCAGTCCCAGGAACTTGTGCCTGGAGACGTGGTGCTTCTGCAATCCGGCGACAAAGTCCCCGCCGACCTGCGGATCATCCATGTTCACAACCTCCATGCGGATGAATCCGCATTGACTGGCGAATCGCTACCCGTGGGCAAGCATCCCGATCTCCTGCCGCTGGATACGATTCTCGCAGAGCGGAAGAACCTCGCCTTCGCCGGTACGCTCATCACCAGTGGTCAGGCCGAAGGTGTCGTCCTGGCCATCGGTGACCAAACGGAAACTGGCCGCATCGGACAACTCATCGCCAGTGCGGTCGAATTGTCCACGCCGCTGACGAAGAAGATCGCGCAGTTCAGCAAGCGGGTGCTCTGGGTTATTCTTGCGCTGGCAACGGCCACGTTCGTCCTCGGAGTAGCGCGCGGTGAAAAGCCGGTCGAGATGTTTATGGCAGCGGTGGCGCTGGCGGTTGGCGCGATTCCAGAGGGCTTGCCCGCTGCTGTCACCATCGTGCTCGCTATCGGAGTGTCGCGCATGGCAAAGCGCCAGGCCATCATTCGCAAGCTTCCGGCCGTCGAGACGCTCGGCAGTACTACGGTGATTTGCTCAGATAGAACCGGCACGCTCACTGAGAATCAGATGACCGTGCAAGGAGTGTACGCCGGCGGAAAACTCTACACCGTCACCGGCACGGGCTACGAACCCAAGGGAGAACTCCGTTTTGATGATGCCGTTGTAAAGTTGCCGGAGCATCCCGCGCTGGCCGAGTGCTTGCGAGCTGGCATCCTCTGCAATGAGTCGCAACTCGTGCGTGAAGACGGACAGCTCAAGGTGCAGGGCGACCCCACTGAAGCCGCGCTGCTCGTCGCTGCTGAAAAGGGCGGTCTGCTCCGCGCCGATACTCTCCGTGCTGCTCCCCGTTTGGACATGATTCCCTTCGAGTCCCAGCAGATGTTCCCCGCCACGATGCACGAAGTGCCCCCGGTTCGCGTCATATACAAAGTTGGCGCGCTTGAACGACTGCTCGAACGCTGCCCCGACGCGCTGGGCGAAGGCAACTCGCCGGTCGCGCTCGACCGGGACGCTGTTCAGCGGGCCGCCGACAAAATGGCTGAGCGTGGGCTGCGCGTGTTGGGCCTCTCCCGCCGGCATGTGGAGGCGCACCACGCCAAGCTCACCCACGCCCACGTGGCCGGAGGTTTCACCTTCCTCGGGTTACAAGGGATGATTGACCCGCCGCGTCCTGCCGTTATTGAGTCCGTGCTGCAGTGCCAGCGCGCCGGCATCGCCGTGAAAATGATCACGGGAGATCATCTCGTCACCGCGCGCGCCATCGCCAGCCAAATCGGGCTGAAGGGTCGGGAGGAGCACGGCAAGCTTGTCGCCCTCTCCGGCCGCGAGTTGGAAAAGATCACCGATGCGGAACTGCCGGAAGTTGCCGATCGCACCG
>CAINDV010000142.1 GCA_903847485.1 uncultured Verrucomicrobiota bacterium | reverse complement strand
TTCCATCGCTTCGACAATGAGTTCAAGCTTCTGCAAAGCTTCTTCAAAGGCGACGGGCGCGGTGGCTGGATTGGATGGCCCAGCGGATTTGGTGGCAGTCGGCACGCGGAGATGCTAGGGGAAAGTCGGGGGAGCGTCCAGCACGCAGACGGTTCGCGAGCGGGCGAGGGGCGAGGCCTGGCTTTTGCGTCCATGCGCTGGCGAGGGGAAGTGCGAAGTCCGAAGCCTGCTCGTCGGGGGGGCCAAACGGGGCTAAACGCAGAGGCGCAGAGGACGAGGAGGTTTCCCTCAAAGAGGTCTTCTCGGCGTCTTTTTGCGTGCTTTGCGTCTCTGCGTTTAGCCTTTTTTTCGGACTTCGAACTTCAGCCCGTCGTAACTTTCCCGCCACGACGGGAGGCCCCCTCAAGAAACAGACTACGGCTTGTCCTTGGCGGGCTTGGCCGTGGTGCCGCTGGCGGCCCGATCGTGTTCCTCCGCCAGATCGTTCATTTTCAGGTGACGATAACATTCGGCCAACGCCCGGTGGGTGCTGGCCTTGTCCGTGAGAAGCGGGAGGGCGAAGGCAAGATCCTGGATCGCTTCGTGGTATTTGCCCTGGCGGACGAGTATCTGGCCGCGCGTCTCCCGGTAGGCGGGATTCTTGGGTTGCCGCTCAACCAGGGAATTGCTGATGCCGAGCGCCCGCTCCAAATCTGGCTTGGGTTGCAAGGTCAGGGTCAGCGCCATGTTGTTGGCGATGTCGGGCATGTCAGGCGCAATCTCGTAGGCGAGCCGGAAATGCTCGTAGGCTTTGTCGCGTTCGCCGCCTTGCCAGGCCATCGCCCCCAGGCAGAAGTGAACCAACCCCGTGTCGCGACCTTCGACCAACATTTGCTTGACCATGACCCGGGCTTGCTCGGCCTCCGGTCCCGTGAGCGTGGTCAGACCCACCACCTGTTGCACCAGCACCTGGTTCCGGGGACTCATATCCAAGCCGCGCTGCAAAATTTTGAAGCGTCCAGCCAGGTCGGCCGGGGCGCGCCGGGCGAGGCTCTGGGACCAGTTCGCGGCGATTCGGCCCAGGGCGTTCTTGTAGGCGGGGTTGGCAAACTCCTTATCCGCCTTGGTCAGCAAATCCCAAGCGGTGGCATACTCCTCCTGCAATACCAGTGCATTGGCCCAAGCCAGCCGGTTGCCGGGGTCATCGGTCTTGGTCTGCTCTACCTTGCCGCGGAAGAATTTTGCGGCGCGTTCGGCCCAATAGCGGGTGCCATTGGCATCCCCCTCGGAGGCCATGACCACGGCCAGCCGCAACATCGCTTCGCCGCTGGTGGCAACCAACTCCAGCAGATGACGCTTGGCCGCGTTCAGGCGCCCGGAGGACATGTAAATCTGGCTCAAAAGGTCGTGCGCCTCCTGGTTGGATGGGTCCGCGATGAGGACGCGCTCCAGATGCGACGCGGCCGTCTCGGCCAGGGCACTAGTGACGTTGGTGGCGGCCAACAGGCTCCGGGCCATGAACAAATGGGCCGGCGCATAGCCGAGCCGGTTCGGCGGCGCCAGCGTCAGCGCCAGTAGCGCGGCGTCCCGGTCCTGGCCCAGGCGAATCTGGGAAAGCATCAACCGATAGGCATATTCCTGGCGCTCCTTTCCGCCCAATCGGAGCAGGCTTTGGTAGGCGATCCGCGCGCGCTCGAAATCCTGACCTTGGAACGCATTGCGCGCGACGTTGTAGGTGCGCGCCTCGGCGTGAGCCGGCTTCCAGCCGTAGAGAAACAGCCCGTAGCTCCCCAGCAGCACCAACGCCAGCAGCGCGGGCAAGCCCAGCAACAACCGCATGTAGTCGCGCGTCCGCCGCCAGGCCAGGAATTGCACGCCCCAGGGCGGTGCCCCATCAATGAGTGATTCTTCCGGAGCGCTCATGGTGTCTGCAAATGGGATTTGATTTGGGCACTCAAATCGCGGCCCACCGTCTGAAAGAACTCTGCCACTTTGGTCCGGTCGTCGGCCGTCAGGGTTTCCCGACCGCAGGATAGGACTTGAATCCGCGCCGTAACGGGGTCTGACACACGCGGCTTGAAACGCTCGAACAGCACCGGCTTCGTGCCGGGCATGGGCTGCCAGCGTCCCGTTTCATCGAGGGCACCCACCCAAAGCGACCCGACCTGGATCCAGTTGCGCTGCATTTCCGCTTCCATGCCCGTGGGAACATCCGCCCCGCTCCCGCCATGAGGGGTCTGGCGCCAGACGATCCAGCCGGCGTCCTGGTACTGGCTCACGGGATTTTCAAACCCGCGGAGCGGGTATTCCAAGGTCACTGTGGCCGCCTGCTCCGGCAGTTCAAAATACCAGACCTTCAGTTGGGTGGCGTTGACCGGCGGAGCGGGCAGGTAGATCGGCATCGTGTCCACCTGCTTCCAGGCGCCGACCTGCGCCGGGAGGGAAAAGACGGCCTGGGGCGTCAGCCGCGAGCGCAACGGCTGCTGCAACTCCTGCAACCGTAAATAGAAAAGTCCGCCCAAGATCAGTTGCCCTACGCCTACCAGGGCGAAAATCAGCCCCACCACGGCTGCGCGTGGCGACCCGGCACCGGTGGGGAACAGCTTTGGCCCCGAAACTTCGCGGATGACCTTCTCATTGGGGCGCGACCGGGAACGCAGCAGCGGCGCGAACAGGAAGGTCAACACCTCGTCAAAACTAATCACCAATCCGGCGCCCACCACCAAAATGCCGGCTTCGAGCGCCACCCCTCGCAGCCCGGCAAACACGTCAAAATGGTCGGCCAGGCTAAGGCGGATACCCGCGACCATGGCGGCGGAGACCAGCAGGACCGTAAAGGCAGGAGCGGCCAGCAGGGTCAGCACCACCCGCAGTACCGAACGCCGACGCCACAGCATGTAGAATAGACTAAAGGCCATCACGCTGCCCAAGACGTTCACCAACGCGGACACGTCGGTCAGGGCCAACCGCAGGCCCGGCAGTTCAACGGCCCGTCCGCTGAGGTAATGCGGCACGCTCAGTTCGTAAAGCAGTCGGCTCGCGGCCTTGACCAGCTTGGTACCCAACACTTCGAGCAGGCCCGTGTCCATGCCGAGAGGCGGCGGCACCACCGCCATCAGGACGACAAACCCTGGCAGCAGTGCCCGAAACAGCGGCCAGCCACCCACCCACCAGATCATTCCCGCCAAGGCCAGCAACGAACCCACCGCGCCGCCCCAAGGCGTCCACAGCAGCGTCGCCACTAACAACGTGACGATGGAGGCTCCCAACCAACCGAGAACGATGCCGCCAGAACCGGATGTCAGATCGTCGCGCAGCGTTCGCCAGCCCCGGCGCATCAGCCACAAGCCACCCACCAAGGCCAGCGGATAGAAGCGGTACGCCGGTCTGGCCCACAGGTTCCAGAAGAAGGCGAGCAGGAGCGGCAGGCAGCTCACCCCGATGAGGATGGCCGTGCGCCGGCGCAGCGGGCCAAGGCTTGGGGCGGCGGGCGGAAGCTGGCCACCTCCCCCGGTATTTCCGGGAGCGGATTCAGCATCGGCTTCCGGCTTGGCCGGCGCGATACCTTCTGGCGGTTTTGCTTGTGAAATCACAACCGAGGTTACGTTCTTCTCCACTCATCCCGTAGCCCAAGCTGCGGGAAAAGGTCGTCCGCGCCTACGCTGTTGCCGCACGGCAAGCGTGACAGTGACATTACACGCCCCGCTTTGCCAGTCAAAATAGCTTGCCGGATCAATCCGTTGGGGCGCTCCACGGCGGCGACCGCTGGGCTTACTTCACCGTGTTGACCAGCGGGGCCATACCTTGAATGCGCACTTCCAGCCGGTCGCCAGATTTGATGGGGCCGATGCCGCTGGGCGTACCGGTCAAGATCACATCACCGGGCATAAGGGTAAGGTTGGTGGAGATGAAGCTCACCAGATTGAAACAGGGAAAGATCATCTGGCTGGTGTTCGAGTTCTGGCGGAGCTGGCCGTTTTGAAAGAGCTGGATGCCGAGACTCTGGGCATCAATCTTGGTTTCCACATACGGGCCGAGCGGCGTGAAGGTGTCAAACGACTTGGCCCGCGCCCATTGGCTTTCCGCCGCTTGGATGGTGCGATCCGTGATGTCCTGGGCGGTGGTGTAACCGAGGATGTAGCGCGAGGCGGCCGCCGGAGTCACGTTGCGGCACTTGCGCCCAATGATAATGGCCAATTCCGCTTCGTAATCGGTGCGATGCTCGGCGAAAGGAATTTCGATCTTGCCGCCGTCGGGCAGAATCGAAGCCGGCGACTTAAGCCAGAAAAGCGGGGTCTTGGGCAGCGGCTTGCCGGTTTCGCGTGCGTGATCGGCGTAGTTGAGGCCGACGGCAATGACCTTCGTCGGGTTGACAGGCACCAAAGTCCGCACGCCTCGGAGCGGCGTCGGCTTCCGGTCGAACGAGGGCGTGCCAAAGACATCGCCTTGCAGTCGGAACACCTCTCCGTCCACCACTTTGGCGTAGAAACAATCGTTGCTCTTCTGGAACCGGCCAATAGCTGCCATATATCGCGCAGTTACCTACTCTATCACCTGCCCGCGCCGCAAGGCAAAAGTCGGCGGTGGTCCCGATTTCCGAAAAGCTTCCACCTTTGCTTTGCGCCGCCAAGTCGCTGCGCTAGGATTGGCCCCCATGAAAGCGACTGGCATAGTTTATCTCGTCGGCGCGGGTCCTGGTGACCCAGGCCTGCTGACGCGGCGCGGCGCGGAATTGCTCGGCCGCGCGGAAGTGGTGATTTACGACCGGCTCGTCAATCCGGCCTTGCTCCGGTTGGCACCGGCCAGCGCGGAGCGGATTGCCCGCGGACACTTCCAGGAAGCCGCCGTGCCGCAGGAAGCAATGACCGCGCTGCTTATCGCCAAGGCGCGTGATGGCAAAACCGTGGTGCGGCTCAAAGGCGGCGATCCTTTCGTATTCGGACGCGGTGGCGAGGAGGCCGCCGAGTTGGCGGCGGCAAAAATCCCCTTCGAGGTGGTGCCCGGCGTCTCGGCGGCCATCGCGGGACCGACTTATGGCGGCATTCCGCTGACACATCGAGCGTACTGTTCGAGCTTCACCGTCTTCACCGGCCACGACGACCCATCCGACGAAGCGACGGCGTTGCGCTATGAGCAAATCGCCAAAATCCCCGGCACCAAGGTGGTGCTGATGGGCGTGAAACGCCTCGCCGAACTGACCGAGTCGCTGATCGCACACGGCCTGCCCCCGGAGACGCCCGTGGCCATGATCCACTGGGCCACCTTGGCCCGCCAACACTCCGTCGAAGGCACACTCGCCACCATCGTCCAGCGCGCGACGGCGGCGGATTTGCAGCCGCCCACGGTGCTCGTGATCGGCGACGTGGTGAAGTTGCGGAGCCAACTGAACTGGTTTGAACAGCGCCCGCTCTTTGGCCAGCGAGTGGTGGTGACCCGCTCCCGCGAACAAGCTGGCGACCTGACTCGTCTGCTGGCGGAGCGCGGTGCCGACGTGCTGGAAGTGCCGACCATCAAAATCCTTCCGCCACAAGACCGGGAACTGTTGACCGACGCGCTGCTGGAGTTGAACGCCTACGACTGGCTCATCTTCACCAGCACCAACGGCGTGACAGAGTTCTTCCACTACTTCTTCAAAGCCTTCGAGGATCTGCGCGACATCGGCGGCGTGCGCATCGCCGCCGTCGGCCCGGCGACGGCCGCCAAGCTCAAGGCGCTGCACTTGAAGGTGGACCTGATGCCCGCCGACCATACCGCGATCGGCGTCGCCAAGGCACTGGCGAGTTACGAGAGCATCGAGAACCTACGGTTCTGCCTGCTCCGTGCCGAGGACGCCAACCCGGACCTGCCGGAGGAATTGGAAGCGGGCGGCGGCATCGTGGACGACATCCCGGTTTACCGCACCGTACCTGACACCGAGGACCTGGACGGCGCGAGTGCCAGCCTGCTAGCAGCCGGCGCGGATTGGGTGACGTTCACCAGCGGTTCCACGGTTCAAAGCTTCACCGCGCGCTTCAACCTTCCTGAGTTGCTCAAGCAGTTTCCTAACCTAAAACTTGCCTCCATCGGACCCGAGACGACCAAAGCCATCCAAGCCCTGGGGCTGGCACCCGCCGTGGAAGCGAAGCCGCACACGATGGAAGGGCTGGTAGCCGCCCTTGAAAAACTTCGCGCTCCAAAACCCGCCGCCCGCCAGCCGGCCCGCCAACCCAAGCGGTAACCACGGCCCGCCACGCTCTGAACTCAGTCAGAAACCACTATCGAAACCCAGGACGCCACGCTCGGCCACAAAGAACGCCAGAAACGCAAAGCCGGCCAGGCTCTTTGCGCTCTCTGCGTTCGAGTGAGTGACCCCTCATTGTTCCGCCGCCGCAACTCACGCGACCGCTCCACCGCCGCCTCCGACGGGCGGAAGCTCACGATCTCCTCCGGCCGCGGCCCGCGCGCCAGAAACCCGATGACTTCCTGCGCCAACGCCGACTCGTTCGCCCACTGCCGCAGCCGCAGTCCCAACTCGAGGATCTCCGCCAGGTGCCTGTGCTCTGGCTCCAGGCGTTGTCCCAGCCGCTCGGGAATTTCGATTGTCAGTTGCATGGAGCAAACGCTAAACTTCCACCGGATGAAATCAAACCCAATGACCCGGCCCACGGCGAGGCCACCACACCACCGCGTTGCGGCGCTGGCCGCGCTGCGTTCTCTCGTGACCAGCCCAACCAGCCCGACAAGGTGAATCAAGGTCAATCAAGCCCAATCAAGGTAAGTCAAACCAAGTCAAACCAAGTCAAACCGAGTCAAACCTATCTCTCTATGTCTATGAAAACTCCCCGCAACCTCTGGCTGACGGCCATGCTGGCCGTTCTCACCCCTCTCCTCCCCGGCTTCCTGTTCGCTGAGAACCGCCCGCCCGAAATCGCCGCGCGCGGCGGCGGGCGCGCCTTGCAGTTCGACGGCACCAACGACTATGTCGCCAACACCAATGCCGCCTTCGGCATCCGCAGCAACCTCACCGTGACCGCCTGGTTCCGGAACACCGACGACTTCTTGAAAGCGGAGTACAACACCTACCCGATGGGCAACTACCTTCTTTCCAAAGGCGTCAGCGCCATCTCCGGCGGGCCGTACAATGACTACTTCTTAACCCTCAGCCCCGACCGCCGCGTGAGTTTCACGATCGTGCGGGAGGACCAAACCCAGTTCTGGGTGACTTCCCTCCCCTTGCCGAACACACCGCACCACCTCGCCGGGGTTTGTGACTTCGACCAATCCCGGCTGCGGCTCTACGTGGACGGCCAGCTTGCCGGCGAAACGACCGCCACGGGACGCCTCCGCAACTACAGCAACGACCTGTTCATCGGCGACTGGAATGGCAGCAGTTCCTGGCACTTCCACCACGGCGAGATGGACGAAGTCCGCATCTGGAACGTAGCGTGCTCGGAGGCCGACATCCGCCGCGAAATGCGCTTCCAGTTGGCCACCAACGAGCCGGGCCTCGTCGCCTACTGGGCTTTCGACGAAGCTTCCGGCACGACCGCCGTGGATCAAGCGCCCGGCGGCAGCAACGGCACACTCGTCAACGGCCCACTGCGACTCGCCTCGCCGGTCCCGCGCTTTGCCCCCGTGCTGGCCACGAACTCCGGCCCGGCCCAGATCACCGTCACCCTCCAGGGCAGCGACCCGGACAACGACCCGATCACGGCTTACCTCACGCAGTTGCCGGCCTTCGGCAGCCTCTTTCAGACCGCCGATGGCGTCTCGCTGGGAGCGGCGATTACCACGGTGCCCGCAGCCGTGACCAGTCCGAGCCGCCACGTCATCTACCGCCGATTGCCGGGCTACACCGGCATTGATGACCTCCAATACCTCGTCAGCGACGGGCAGACCAACTCGGAGACGGCCACCGTCTCGCTCGACGTGGTGGCGCCCTCCGGCGAGGCGCAATGCACGCCCGTGCCGCCCGGCATCGTCGCGTGGTGGAAGGGCGAGGGCACCGCCACCGACTCAGCCGGCACCAATAATGGCACCCTCACGAACGAGGCTACCTACGCCCTCGGCGTTGTGGGGCAGGCGTTCAGTTTCGATGGAACAAATGGCTACGCCTCAGTGCCCGACTCGGCGAGCTTGGACCTCACAGGTCCACTGGCAATCGAGGGCTGGATTCTCCTCAACAAGGTTAATGAAACCTCCTACAGCAAGGTCATTCTTTGGAAGGGGATTCAGGGCGCGACCACCAAGACAAGTCCGTACGCACTTGCCGTCGGTACCAACAATGCGCTCTCTTTCAGTATCGGCAACGGCTCTTCCTACAATGAAGTCGAGGGAAAGACAGCTCTAACGACCAACATCTGGTATCATGTGGCGGGCGTTGCGGACGGCCTACAGATGTGGCTTTACCTGAATGGAGTTGAGGAAGCTGTTACCAACCAAACCATCGTCCCTTACAACAGCTCCTATTCGCTTCGAATCGGCAACAGCGGATGGGATACGCCGGTCTTAAACCACTTCAGCGGGCGGGTGGATGAACTGGGCCTCTACAACCGCGCCCTATCCTCCAACGAAGTCGCCACGATCTACGCCGCTGGCGCGGCGGGGATGTGCTTTGGGCCGCCGGTCATCACCCAGCAACCGGCCTCCACCAATGTTGCCGCGGGAGACCCGGCGACGTTCGCGGTCACGGCTGCCGGCGCGCTGCCGCTGGCCTACCAATGGCAGTTCAACACCACCAACCTGCCAAACGCCACCAATGCATCCTTCAGCCTTCAGCCTTCAGCCTTGTCCGACTCCGGCGGCTACCGGGTGATTGTGAGCAACTCGGCGGGTGCGGTGACCAGCCAGGTAGCCACGCTCATAGTCACCAATCCGTTCTGTGCCCCGCCGCCCGCCGGACTGGTCGCCTGGTGGAAAGCCGAGGGCAATGCCAATGACCTCGTCGGCGGGAATAATGGGTACCTATCCAATGGCGTCAGCTTCGCGATGGGAAGAGTGGGAACTGCGTTCAATCTGAACGGTACAAATGGGCAGATCGTTATTCCAGATGGCCCGAGTCTTAGCGTTACTGGGGCGATCACAGTGGAGGCATGGATCAACCCAACGACAGTGTCCACGCAGCCGATAATCGCATCACAATATGACAGTCACGCAGGCCAAGCCGCCTGGGCTCTCGCCGTACTGTCTAGCGATGGCCGGTTGCGTTTCGGAGTATACGGCCCCACAGCGTTTCGAGAGGCGGATACGGCAAACCCGGTCATCGTTCCGGGCCGATTCTCGCATGTCGTCGGTAGCTTTGACCCAAGCACGCAAGACGTCAAAATCTACGTAAACGGCGTCGTTGTTCCGGTGGTGCTTTACCCAGGCTCAGGCACGGTTCCTTTCTTGCGGGACAGCACAGCTCCGATACGTCTGGGTGCCTTCGTGCCTGCCAGTGGCAATGTGGGAAGCTTCTTCGGCGGGTTGATGGACGAGGTTTCCATCTACAACCGCGCCCTGACCTCCAACGAAATCGCGGCGATTTACGCAGCGGGAAGCGCGGGGAAGTGCCAGCAGTGCGGAGATTGGTACTCCAGGCTCGTCGCGCTAGGCGGGGCGCAGTGGCCCACTGCGGCAGGAGGTAATGGACATTACTATTTCCCGACCGATAGTGCGACCGACTGGTGGTCCGCCGAGCGCGCTGCGCAAGCTTATGGAGGCCATCTGATCGCGATTAACGATGCTGCTGAGCAATCGTTTGTGGAGGCGACTTTTCTCGTTGGAGCAGCCCTCTATCGACCAATCTGGATCGGGCTGTCCGATGAGGTTCGGGAAGGAATTTTCGCTTGGACAACAGGAGAGCCTGTTTCTTACGCGAAGTGGAAGTCTGGCGAGCCAAACAACTCCGGAGGCAACGAAGATTACGTCGCGCTGAATTGGGAGCGAGGGCGTGGCGGTGCGCTAGGAACGTGGAACGATTGCCCCGTTGGTGGGACTGGCGATTATGGCGCTGGGACAATCGGCCCCTATTTCGGGTTGGTCGAACTTGCTACACCGCCACCTTGCTTTGTAGTGCTTCAAGACTTGACCAACCAAACGGTTCCGGTCGGCCAACCTGTGGTGTTTGGATTCGGCGTGGCTGGTCCACAACCAATGCAGTTTCAATGGTGGTTCAACGGAGCACCAATATCGGGTCAAACCAATGCCTCCCTCTCACTTGGAGATGCACAAGGCAGCCATGCCGGAGCATATTCAGCCACTGTCACCAGCTTGTGGGGCAGCGTGACTAGTCAGGTGGCGGTGCTGACGGTCATCACGAACATCCCAGACTTGAGGGTGAGCCTCCTGACGTCGGCTGCTACGGCGCTGGGCGGGGAGTTGCTGACGGTGTCGTGGGTGGCGACGAACGCGGGAAACGCTACTGCGGGCGCGCCGTGGGATGAGAGCCTTTACCTCGTAGCAGCCGAGGTCACGAGGCTCACGAATTGGGCGGAGGTCCAGGGCCTCCTGACGTCGGCTGCTACCAAGGCGAGTTGGACGTTCACGAACACCCTGGCGGCGGGCGAGGCGGCTGCGCGGACGCGGCAGTTGATCGTGCCAGGCGGGTTGTCGGGCAGTTACTCCCTGGTGGCGCTCGTGGATAGCTCCAATCAGGTGGCGGAGGGCTACGGGGAAACGAATAACTGGGCGGTCACGCCGCTCGTCATCGCGTCGCCGGATTTGAGTGTGAGCCTCCTGACGTCGGCTGCCACGGCGCGGTTCGGCGAGCCGTTCGCGGTGGAGTGGGCGGTGGCGAACGCGGGCCCGGGGCCGGCGGGCGGGACTTGGAGTGACCGGGTGTGGCGGTCGGCGGCGAGTAATTCGCTCGTCGGGGCGACGTTGCTGGCGACCGTTCCAGCGAACGGCGGCTCCCTGGCCACCAACGCAAGTTACACAAACAACGCCACGGTCACGGTGCCGCTGGAGGCGCAGTCGGTGGAAGGCGGTTGCTGGCTGGTGGTGGAGGCGGACGCCAATGGCTCGGTGGCGGAGATGGACGAGGCGAACAACTTGCGCAGCGTGCCGCTGACGTTGCAGATGCCGCCGTTGCCCGATCTCGTAGCGGCGTTCGGCAGAGCGCCGCTGACTGCCTCCCCCGGCGAGGCGGTGGAGTTGGTCTGGGCGGTGACGAACCTGGGGCCAGCCAGCGTGAACAACGCGGTGTGGCGCGAGGCGGTTTATCTTGTAGGAGACGAGGTAACGAGTCTCACGAATGTTCAGAGCCTCCTCACGTCGGCTGCTACGTTGGGCACATTCACGTTCACGAACACGCTCGCGGCTGGCGGGTGGCTGGTGCGCACGCAGAGTGTGACGGTGCCGGTGGATTCGGAGACGGGGAATCTGCGTTACGTGGTGGCGGTGGATGCCGCCAATGGGGTGGTGGAGGGCAACGAGACGAATAACTTCGCCGTGGCAACGAACGTGACGTTGGTGCCAGCGGTGCTGACGTTGAGCGCGCCGGGGTCGCTGGCGGAAGGGGCGTCCGCGCTGGCGATGGTGACGCGCAACGGCAGCCGCGCGGCGGCGTTGACGGTGACGGTGGTGAATTCGAACACGAACGAGCTTTCGTTCCATCCCAGCCTCCTTACGTCGGCTCCTACAAACGTCGTAATTCCCGCCGGAGCGGCTTCCGCGAGTTTTCTGATTCGCGGTGTGGGCGGTGATGGCGTGGACGGGCCGAAGACGGTGGCGCTTTCCGCCTCGGCGACGAATTTCACTGGCGCAACGGCGAGCGTGACGGTGCTGGATGTGGACGTTCCCAAGCTCACGCTTGCGATGCCGGGCGCGTTGCTGGAGGGCGCAACGAACCTGGCGCAGGTGACGCGCGAGCTGGCGTCGGCGCAGTCGCTGACGGTCACGCTGACGGCGGCGGGCAGCAGCCGGTTGCGGGTGCCCGGCGCGGTGGTGATTCCCGGCGGAGCGACGCAGGCGGTTTTCGCGGTTTGGGCGACGGAGAACTTCCTCGTGGAAGGTTCGCGCGCTTGCACCATCAACGCGCAGGCGGCCGGTCATCAGAGCGCCAGCGCGGTTTTGACTGTGCTGGACGACGATCTCGACAAGACCGGCGTGACGCTCCGCTTCGCCTCGACGAACATCAGCGAAGGCGACGGTACGCAGGCGACGCGCGGCACGGTGTCGCGCCAGACGGCGACGACCGAGGCGGTGGTAGTGGAGTTGGAGAACAGCAATCCCGGCGCGATCTGGGTGCCGCAGTATCTCAGCATCCCGCCGTGGCAATCGGAAGCGGGCTTCTATGTCGGGGCGATTGACAACACATTGACCAACGCTCCGGTGACGGTGTGGGTGACGGTCTATGTGCTGGATTCGGTGACGGGTGCCCGCCTGCAAACCAACGCGCCAGTGGCCATCACGGTGCGCAATGACGACGGTCCGGCGCTGCGGCTGACGCTGGCCAACAAGCTGGTGCCGGAGGGCCAGGCCAGCG